>JANNCA010000078.1:0-4038 GCA_031386075.1 Oligoflexia bacterium | reverse complement strand
AAAGTACCCGTCATTGCTGTCATTAATAAAGTAGATGACGAAAAGCACGAAGTCCGAATCAATGACTTTTTTAGTTTAGGACTTGAATCCATTTTGACTGTTTCTAGCGAACATGGAAGAGGATTTGATGATTTAAAGCAGGAAGTTGCCAAACTTCTTGGGTTTTTTAATGAGCCCAATCTTATTCCTGAAACTGAGGCTGAAGCTGAGTCTGAAGTCGAAGGTGAGCCCGAATACCGACTGCCCCAAATCGCCATTGTAGGTCGTCCTAACGTGGGCAAAAGCACTTTATTGAATACCCTATTGGGCGAGGATCGAGTCATCACCAGTCCCCAGGCAGGTACAACGGTAGACTCGGTTGATGTCACCTTAGTTCTTCAAGGAAAATCCTTGATTTTGATTGATACCGCTGGAATTCGTCGTAAGTGTAAGACTGAACAAGGGGTTGAAGTTCTCTCAGTCGTTCAAGCAAGAAAAAGCCTCGAACGAGCCGATCTTGCTCTTCTCGTCCTAGATGGAGAAGCAGGAACTTGTGATCAAGATGAAAAAATTGGCGGCCTCATTGAAGATGCTGGGTGTGCAGTCATTTTAGTTCTTAACAAATGGGATACGCAAAGAAAAAATAAAAGTTTTACCCAGGCAGATGCCGCAAAAAAAATTCGTCAAAAAATGGGTTACTTAAAATATGCTCCCATTATTTTTACCAGTGGCCTCAGAAACGAAGGTCTCGATGACTTAGGAAGTCTAATTGAAGATATTCTAAGCCAAAGACGAATTAAGATTCCAACTCGTGAATTTACTGAATGGGTTCGAACCGAATCTACTGTTCACAATCCAATGAATGCTAAATTCTACCTTTGCCATCAAACGGGTAAAAGACCTCCGACCTTTATGTGTCACGTCAATGATCCTGAAAAAATTGATTTTAGCTTAAAGCGACACCTAGTAAATGCATTGAGAGCGCGCTGGGGATATATGGGGAGCCCGATTCGCCTTCTATTTATGGAAGGTAAAAATAACCGCGCTCAGCCCAAAAAACTACCTGCAAAAGAAGCTTATCAGAAAAAACGCCGAAAAATGTCGCTGATTCAGTCTTTAAATAAAAAATCACCAGGTAAACAAAAGATTTCCTGAGATTGTATAAAAACTCCCCGTTAGGTCGGACAGCCCAACCGTTGAAAATCGGCTAGTATAAGTGTCTTTAAAAGTAATAATGTGTATTTTGGCTTCTATTTCAAAAAAAGTTTTTCTAGGTGCAATCGTAAACTCAAAGCCAGCACCTCCACAAACGCCCAGACTGGTATCTGAGTCCTGACTTTGAGCTGCGGTCGAATTTTCTATTTTCGAATAGGAACCCGCCCCAAGAAGTAAATAAGGATTTGCAAAGCTGATCGCTGAGCTAAGGGCCTTCGTGTCAAAATAGTACTTGATGTCGACCCCCACCCTAAACAAATTGACGTCCACATGCTGCAAGTTGGCTAGAGTAGTGTCATAGTATTGGCTCACCGTTGCAAAACCAAGATCGACCGCAATATTGAAATCGAACCAGTAATGGACCTTGAAATCAATCAGGGGAAAGCCTCCTTGCCATAACGCTCCGCGAAAACCATCGATAAACTCAAAGCCTGCGCCAATACTCACACCAAAGAATCTTCCAAACTGAAAGAATTTTTGATCGGCCTCCTCATCACCTGTCTCGTTGAATTCTCCATATTCAGTAAAGGGAGTCGTCGAATAATCATCCTCCTCAGGTTTATTGATTTTATCACTTCCCGATTTGTCTCCTGGTGAAGACCCAGGGACCTCAGCGGACCAACCCAGTGAATCTGAGAGGCTCACTAAAAAGACCAGTAACATCAACTGAAATACATATCTTTTTTTCATCTAAAAGTAGAAATGAATACCTGCGTCTAGAAAACTGACGCCTAGGGTTTTCAAGACATAGCTCCCGGTGCCGTTATCAAATGAGACGCCCGTCTCAACAGCCAGGCCAAGACTTTCAATTCCAGGTATAAAAAACTCCGCCCCAAACCCGGCCAATACATCAATTCCGCTTTGACTATTCACGCTAACTAAACCTACTCCTGCCATGAAGTAAAAATTTAGGCTAGTTTCATAAAATATATTTTTAAAAAATTTAACTCCGGTAGCCGAATTGATGGGGCTTGTTGTAGCAATACTTGCCACAGCCTCCACGGCAATATCTCGCTTCAAGCCATATTTAATGCTGATTCCAGGAAGGCGGTATCCAGCAGCGTAGGCATTGGCAAACTCTGAATTGTAACCTAATCCGAGTCGACCTTCCATTTCTCGTGCCTCAACTTGACTCGTCTGAAGCGCCCATAGGCTAACGAACAAAATCAGGAATAAGGTTCTCACCAGTCATAAGGTTAAAGGGCATTTTTACTTTTGACAAGTAGGCCGATTAAAATTCTAGTTCCGTCGATTTCTGTTTGAGGTAAAGCGCTGGGTATGCGACAAAGTGAGTTATATGCCTTCTTCCATGCATTTAGATAAGAGTCTCGATCGCAAATCTCTAAAAAAGCCAGATGGCTTTCTAAAGACGCTCAACTATTTTTTTGAAAAACTTTCAACCCAATCGGGAAAAGTTTTGATTGGAGTGGCTTTCCTTCTGGCAATAGGGCTGGGAATCGCTTTTTGGATGAATCATCAGGATACTCTCTTTGAATCATCTAGAAACGCACTTTTTTTGGCGGAAAAATCCATTTCAGCAGAAATGAAGGCCCTTGTCCCTCCTAAGGCGGCCGGCATTCCAGCTCTCCCAGCTCAGAAAACTGACGCAGCGCTATCTGACGGGGTCACCTATCAAAAGCTCAATGTTGATAGGCAATTGCCAAAATCAGTGGAACTTTTAAAAGCGGTTGAACATAAATATGGCTCAACCCGTTCTGCCCTAGACGCCCGAGTTAAGCTAGCTGGACTTTACTTTAACCATGGTGATTATGCCAAGGCACTTCCCTGGTATCAAAAAGCAATAGATTCTTCATCCGGTTTTGAAAAAGCGGCTGCGCTCTCCTCCCTTGGATATGCTTTTGAGAATTTAGGTAAACCACTGGAGGCCATTCAAAGTTACGAGAAAGCAATCAACCTAGGGGAAGGGAGCCTCAAAGGAGACTTGTTACTAGGTATTGCCCGCAGTTACGAGGCGGCCCACAATCCTGTAAAAGCTCGGAGCATTTATGATCAAATCCTTAAAGAATTACCTGGCACAGAATATTCAAAATCAGCAGAACTTTTTAAAGAGTCACTTAAATAAGATTTGGAAACCTTATTTAGTCTTAGGAGTACTTTCTGGCTCAATTTTAGGAACAAGTTGTTCTGGTAGCTCGATTCATAGTAATTTACACGAAGATCGTAAAATCTTAGTCCGTCGCTGGACAATGCCGACTCATGGTCCTTTTAGCGCCGGAGATCACGGAACTGAGTACTCAAACCCCATCGTAGTAGATAATACCCTAGTCTTTGGTAACAGAAGTATTGGGTTAATTTCTCTCTACCCTGCATTGAATCAAAAGCGATGGACTCTTCCTATTAAAGATGGAATTGTCAGTGAACTTGCTGTTGACCACGGGAATGTTTACTTTGGAGGAGGGGATGGCTTTCTCTATTCAGTCAATTTAGAAAATGGCCGGGTCAATTGGCGTTATGAAATTCGCAACCCCATCGTGTCTCGTCCAACTATTCAAAATGGACGAGTTTTCCTGACGACTTCAGATGACACGGTTTATGCTTTTGATGCTGGAACAGGGAAGTGGCTCTGGCATTATCGCCGTCGATCTTCGCCGACTGCGACCATTTATGGAGCCTCATCTCCGCTCGTGGATGGTAATGAGGTTCTGGCCGGGCTCAGCGATGGTTTTATGGTTGCGCTTTCAATCGAGGAAGGACAACTTAAGTGGGAAAAAAGGCTCCATCAAGGCACTAAGTTTACGAATGTTACGGCACACCCCATTTTAGAAAACAACGTGATTTATATTCCTTCCTATGATGGTGCTCTCTACGCTTTGAAGCGCAACC
>JANNCA010000069.1:0-2597 GCA_031386075.1 Oligoflexia bacterium | reverse complement strand
GTTAGCGGCCACATCTTCTCTTGCTTTGACTCCATCTGACGTCAGTCTCGAAGATCTCGAAAAGCAACATATCCGGCATATTCTTTCCACTGCCACGACCCTTGAAGAAGCAGCGAGTATCTTAGGTATCAATCTGAGTACTTTATGGAGAAAACGAAGGCGGTATAGTCTGGAGTAAGGGGCTACTCTTTTTAAATTAAAAGTTGCGAGTATCAATAAGCGGCAGAGGCACAAATCTATCCTGCTGATGAATCCCCAGGTTTTGAGGGCTGGCTTTATAAGCCAACCTGGGGTGATATTAGAGGTAGATTGAATCAGCGCGAAAGGCTTTGAAAAGCCTCAACCATTTGATTTCGAGCAAGATTCACTAGTAGGTCAATGTCCTTTTCAGTATAACCACGGACATCAATCGGAGGAAGAATTCTAATTTTTGCCACACCCCGGCCCAGTCTTCTCTCCTTCCAATTCGCAAACCCCTGAATCGAGCCGCAAACAATGGGAACGAGGGGAATTCCTGCTTGAAGGGCCATGTGAAATGGCCCTCTTTTGAAGGGTAGAAGACTGTCATTCTCTCGGTTTCGTGTTCCCTCGGGAAAAATCCAAATCGAGACTTGATCCCTTCGAATCGTTTCGACAGCCTTGGCTAATCCAGCAACTGCCTGGACCGAATTCTTCCGGTTAATCATAATGTTGCGGGCGGCTACAAAAAAAATACCAAACATGGGCACCCACAAAACCTCTTTCTTCCCAATGACAATGGTTCTTCGAGGATAAATTTGGCCGAAGTTGACAACATCCAAACCACTCTGATGGTTTGCAATATAAATACAGGGCTGATGAGATTCCAGATGCTCGCGCCCTTCAACTTCCAATTGAATTCCTAGAATTCTCAGGGCACCCCAGGAAAACAGATGAGCGAAATCTCGATTGAGATCGTAATCTCCCCATTTTAGAACGACATAAAACAAGCCGATTACGGACGTCAGGCAAAGCCACAAAAAAACTAGAAATAATTTAATATAAAGCACTTGAGACGTTCATCGCATAGGACTTCAAAAGGTACAAGGCGTCAAAACTTTCAGTAACTCATGACCCCCATCCATTTGGACAGTCTTCTTTGTCGGCAACGACAATGAGTTGATTGATGGCCCTCAGGAGGGCGTCAGAGACGACCTTATCCTGAATAGAGCTACAAATTTGCCCATTTTTGAGCTCATAAAGAGTTCGAGTACCTTGGGCGAGTTTAACTTCAACAGTGCCGTCCATAAATTTGTAGGTTTCGGTTGGAGGATCCACACAGTTCATTTCAGTTCTCGTGCCTCCTTGAATCGCTAAATTTGTATTTTTGGCGAGGGCGTTCCAGAGTTCTAAATCGATTGAACCATAGGCATCTTTGCCGCAGGCATTCCGGTTCGTCGCAAAATGAGCACCCAGAGTGATGGTTGTCTTTGCATAGTTGGCATTGACAGTCATTTCTCCCCATCCAGTGGAATAGACTACATTCGGGGAAATGGGCGTAAGTTCGTCTACGGGGGGAGCGGGTGGAGTCGATTGGGCTGGAAGTTCACCTGGCGCATGATTCTTGTTCTCGTCGGTGGCACATCCAGTGAGGATTAACCCGAAGAAAACGGTTGTGATTAGGGAGTGAGAGAGAATGTAAAAGTTGAGTCGAGGCATGGGCTGGACTCCTATGAAAGGATTCTTTATAGAGAGAGGAAGCCAAGATTGAGGGTTCTCAATCTTGGCTTCCTTGGACGAATTCACACGTCTTCTTTCAAGTTCACGTTAGTGGAGAGGCGAGTTCGATGGGTTGCCTTGACACACGCCTTGTTTACAGACTGCGGGACCGGTCAGAGTTACACCCGTGAGATTAGCGCAATCTGGTCGCATGAGGTTCGAGCCACAAGCCGTTTGAACTTGACCGATACTCTCCATGAGTTTTTGGAGATTATGAGTGAGGAGGGTTTGACTAGCAACAGCTAGAGGTTTGATTCGTGTGCAGTCGTCTGTGACTAAATACGAACGTGTACTTGGATCAAGTACATTCATTGAGGAATCCAGATAGACGCATTCGCTATCTGTAGTGCAGGTTTGTACGGTGGCAAAGAGGGTTTGAAGTGAAGCTGCGCCATCGACGCAAGTGTCTGGAAATGGGACGGTGTAGTATTTTGTTGCGAGACTTTTTAAAGTACTGAGTAAATTCTTTGCGACATCTACTGACTGTGTTCGATAGGAGAAATCATTAGTGGCTAAGTGAGCGACAGGCTGTCCTTCAGCTGTTCCTCTAGCAAGCGTGATCGTGTCTTCACTTTCACTTTCTTCGAGTGCAACCGGAGAATGGCTTTCTGTGTCTAGTAGAGTGGCTGATAAAACGGGGTTGATGGCAGCAGTTAACTGGGTCAATTCCTCTGGTGCAATTGACCCAGTTTTTACGGCCCCCTGAGATCCTGGACCCATTTGGAATTTCCCATCTGAAAACACGGTATACCCATAGGCAGCTGGGCACTGATCGTCAGTGAGTGCCTGGCATTTAGATTGAAGTCTCAAACTCCATTCAGAGCTGTGAGACTCTTCGATAGGGTTTGCTCGCTGTGTGG
>JANNCA010000037.1:0-8321 GCA_031386075.1 Oligoflexia bacterium | reverse complement strand
CCTAGGTCGACCCACAAGCACCAGGTCGACACTCCAAGGACCTTGAGGGCCTCCTTTGACCAGACCCGGAAACTTCTTCATCCTCAATAAGAAACGCTGAATTCGGCGCTCTGCCAATTGCTGCCAACCTAGGCTCGATCTCATTCATTTGAAATAACACCCAAGATCTCAAGAGCTCAAGAGTAAGTTCTGATTTGAGTCCTGTTTTATGATAATCGCAATTCTATGACACCCACCCATTTGCCCCAGATCGAAGCCATTGCCCAACTCATCAGCACAGTCCACCTCCTTCGCGCTCCAGGTGGCTGTCCTTGGGACCGGGCCCAGACCCATCAAACCCTCCGGCAATACCTGATCGAAGAGGCCTATGAAGTCCTGGATGTTTTAGATGAAATCGGCTCATCTGCAGACCTTGAAAAGGAAAAAATCAGAAGCTCTTTTCGAGAAGAATTGGGAGATTTATTCATGCAAGTTCTCCTGCATTCTGAAATGGCAAGTGAAACCAAAGCTTTCGATATCTATGATGTGGCCCAAACACTGAACGAAAAACTCATCCGAAGACACCCTCATGTATTCCAAGACCGCAAACAATCTGAAGGCGAATCAGGAGGCGCGAAAACTGACACCGAAGAGGTGGCCTTACAGCGCTGGGAAAAAGAGAAAGCTAAAGAAAAAGCCTCCCGCTTAGATGCGAGTATTCTTGATGGAGTGCCACGAGGAATGCCAGCCCTACAGAAAGCGGCTCGAATTCTAGAAAAAGTGACTCGCGTCGGCTTTCAATGGAAAGACCTCGAGGGTCCCTTCGATAAGGTCGAAGAAGAATGGGCGGAACTCAAGGTAGAAATTCAGCAACTTGAAAAATCTAAACTAGAGTCCAAAGAAAATACCCCCTCTCCATCGGCACTGAAAAAAGTCGAATCCGAAATGGGTGATTTACTTTTCACGCTTTGTAATTTGTCTTATTTACTTAAGATCAATCCTGAAGATGCACTACGAGGCACTCTTTCTCGATTCCAAAATCGGTTTCGCCACGTCGAAAGAAGACTCAAAGAAATGGGTAAGTCCCCAGACCAATCTCATTTAGAGGAAATGGATGAATTCTGGAGTGAGGCAAAAAAAATCGAAAAAACACAGGTTTGGGGTTTAACAGGGAGGATCGCTGCCGGAAAATCCACTGTTGCTCGGTTTTTGTCTGAGCACGGAATTCCCATCATCGATGCTGACCTCATCTCAAGAGAGCTGATGCAAAGCAATGAAACAGTTCGACTAGACATCTTTAAAAAATGGGGAACTCTCGATCGCACCCAGCTTCGCGATCTGGTATTCAAAGACCCTGAAGCAAAGGCACACTTAGAGTCGATCCTTCATCCTTTGATCCAAGCCGAAAGCAACAAAAGGATCCGTGAGCTCGCAGGCCACCACACCATTATCGTTTATGAGGCCGCTCTCCTGATTGAAACGGGAAGGCACGAAGATCTCGCTGGTCTAATTGTCGTGGAATCGAGTGATGAGATCCAACTCAAAAGACTCCTTGAACGACCCACTATGACTCTTGAAACTGCCGAAAGAATTCTAAAATCCCAACTCACCAACGAGAACCAGAAACGCCACGCTGACCAAACGATTCAAAATACAGGCAGCCTCGAAGTACTTCGTCAAAAGGTAAAGACCCTAATTACTGAACTCAAATGGATTTAGGACTTTGAAGGCACTCCTTTTGAGGCTGTTGAAAGCTCTGGATTCAGTTCTGTTGCGACTTTAGATTCTTTTCCCGGAGTCAACAGGATTCGATCCAGAGCTTTCGAATTTCACAAAAACTTTACAAACGATTTCGACTCTCCTACTCTGAGTGAACTACTTTAAAATAACTTCAGGGTTTCACGGGGAGGGGCGATTGGGACTTACGGATAGAGTACTTTCAGCAAACTCAGTTCATTGTGTTCTTATAATCAAACTCATAGGCAAAGCTCTCTGTGTCCTAGCCCTCACCGTTGATCTGGCTACGCTCAGTGGCTGCAATGCCTTTAGTTTTGCAGACTCACCTTCTGGAGACAGCCAAATTCTTTCGGCTGCACGAGCTTGCTTTGACGCAGGAAACTACACTTGCGCCGGAACCTATTATGGCCAGCTTTCGTCTGCCTCATCGGATCAGGGTACCAGCGAAACTGCCTTTGAAGTGCTCGCTCAAAACGGACTCACCTCCGCAGTTTTTATGAACGCCATTCTCAGTGGAACCATTACTGGCGGAAAACTAGTCACAAAAATGTCGAATGCGATCAGCAGCAATAGCACTGCCACCCAATCCGCTCGACTGGCTATTCTCCACTCCTATCAAGCGGCGAGTACGATTTCCGAAACTCGCTTAAAAGGACTCGTTCAATTTATGACTGCGCTGACACTCGCGGCAGAAATCTTAGCGGAATCGGCGAGTAAAGCTGGCACACTAAAGCAGTCTGATCTCGTTACCAATCCTACGCTCTGTCTATCTTCCCCAATACTAGGGTGCACCGCTCCGAGCTCACTTCTTCCCACGGGAAGTACTTCTATTGGGGCCCTTCAAAATGCCACGGATGCCCAATTTACAGGGTCGGCTAACCTTTACATGTTGAATTCGGCCATCTCAGCTCTCGATCAAGGCCTCACCAATATGCAAACCACCGGAAGCTTAGGGACCTCGACCTCTACATTCACCCAAATCTTGCTCGTTTCTGCCCAACTCCTCGTGGCGAACAGCGACTCCCCTGGATATCGCGCAGTGCTCATCTCACAGAGCATAGGAGAATAAAATGTCAGTGAAACCAAAACACTACGCCTTCGTGACTCGCCTGACCGCCCTGACAGTCGCCTTCCTGTTCTGCCTTCCCTTCGACTTTGCATTTGCCTTGGACCCCATTATTCGTCCCTACCAAAGCGTAAGAAGTGTGGGAATGGGAGGAGTACGACTCACGACTGGCCTCTACGATGAGAATTTTTTCAATAATCCAGCTAGAATTACAGCTAATCCTCAGTCTAAATTTACCTTACTCCAGATCACTCCGGTCGATGTGAACCCCGCTGCCATCAGTGCTGCATCTCTTATTCTAAGCGGAAAAAATACCCTCAGCGTCGTCACAGGTTCTTCCGGAAATAATATCCATGATCGGGCTCAGTTCATCTTACCGGCTTACTACCTTGCCGCAACAGAAACCAGAAAATGGGCTTTGGCCATAGGTATCATAACGAGCGTTCAATCCGACACAGACCTCAGGCAAAATTACCAATTGAATATCGGAGCAATTTCCGATGTGGGAATCGCAATGACTCTTGGGAGAAAATTCCTGAGGGACGACGCCCTGTCAGTGGGACTCACAGGACATTTCAACTACCGCCTCGGGACCTCACCCAGTTACAGTTTAATCGATTATGTTAGGGGCACTCCCCTGACGATCACTACCCTCGCTGGAGATGGGGCCATGATCAACTTTGACCTGGGCGTAACCTATAAAATGATCCAATGGGGAGCGTTTGACATCCACGTCGGAGGAGCGATTCAAAATCTGCTGGGCGGCACCTATAGCACCACCCTTCTGACCCTTTTCAAGCAAGGCCCCCCCCCCTCTCAACCCAGAAGCTATGGCCTCGGATTCTCTGCCAATCGCCCTGAATGGGGGTTTCTGAACAACACGACGTTTGCTTTAGAAATTACGGACGTGCTTAATAATTATACAGGAAGTATTTTTCGAATGTTGCACTTGGGTACCGAAACCCACTGGAAAAGCATAGCTCTGAGGCTCGGCCTAAACCAAGGCTACATCACAGGCGGCCTCGGATTGGACGTTCATTACTTTACCCTAAACCTAGCTACCTATGGGGAAGAAATGGGACTCAATGCAGGAACGCTTGAGGATAGACGTTATACTTTTGATATTGGTTTTCATATTTGAGTGTTGTAATATTCAAAACAGAAAACGATAAAACTGGAGGCAAATTGAAAATGCTGAAAATATTCATGATAAGCATGTTAGTTGGGTTCCCAAGTTCATTTGTTTATGCTCACGAAAAGGGAGGCTCCTTCCAAGACCAGAAAAAAGAATCCCTTCAGATGGTCGACGAGCAAAGCGTAGCGCTGCAAGCAGCTAAAACATGCTTTACTGCTGCCAAGGACAACGATGCGATTGAAAAGTGCCATAAAGACCTTTGGAAATCTGCTAAAAAATGCAAAACTGAATGCAAAAAATGTCATAAAGACAAAAAAGAAGAATCCGAAAAGGAAGACGACTAGAAGATGGAAAAGCAAGTTGTACTGGGTCAGCGGTTTGGTAAGTGGAAAGTCGCAGCTATCAAGTATTACAACCCCGAATGCAGTGAGCACTACATCCTTGTTCGCTGCGAATGTGGATCGATCAAAGCCCGGCCGGCCAATGCCATTGTTTCAGGACAATCCACCTCCTGTGGATGCGACCAAGTAAAAAAACCATCTAAAATATCTAGGAGTTCGAAAAAGAAAAAATCTGGATCAAGTTGAAAGTTTTGGATCAGAAGGACTCTAATCTCAAGTTTGCTTCTCTCTCTTCATGAACCCTGCGCGCGCCTAATATCGGTCTACCCTATCGGCGTCAACTTGAGCTGGAAACCCAACCCCTCTCCAACACGACTTTTGATAGCCTTCATTTCTAACTTTCTCGCAGAGGACCTCAGCCTCAATAACTGAGTTATACCCCTGTTGGGCGGCTAAAAAAGCCAAGCGAAGTATAGTCTCGTTTCTATCTTCGCAGGCCTTCACTGCGACCTTTACCTTGGACCGCCTGATCAGGGGAAATCGCTTCCTTTGGGTAGAAAAGAAGAAATAAAGCCCCTTCGCTCGCTCCAATGTTTCTTGATAGATGAGGAGCGATGGCTCAACCTCTGCCTCATGGCACGGGCCGCAATAATAGGTATGGCCCAATGGTCCGGGAATCTCCGGCAAAAACGAAAATGTAGCAGCATCCAAAAATTGAACACAGCTCTTACAACAGGGGCCTTGGCAAACGCCACAGGTCAATTCCGCCTGATGGCGACGGCAGGAAGTACAAAGTTCACCTAACATAGGTCAATACCCATACCTTAAAGTTGGGTATTGAAGCAACCCCAAACAATAGGATTCTGCTCTCTGACTGAGTTGATCATAAAATATTCAATTATTTCAGGTATCTGAACACATATAAATAACTATTGTTTAGTTAACTACCGCACCGCATAATAGTTGAATAGAAAGGTAAACTTTATGTGGCATTCACCCAACCAGCGCCTCCGAGCTCTTGCACACGCTAAAAAACGTGAACGGGATCGGGCCCGTCGCCCTTTTCACGTCAAGAGAATCACAGCGCACTTAACACTCCTGACCCCCAGTACAAAAATAAACCCCCACGAAAATCCTGATCCGCCCATCCCTATCAGGGTTGTTTTGAATGACCTTACCCCTAAAGGAGTCGGACTTTTTTCCCAGGCGGCCCTCATCGCTGGGCAAGAGGTCATCATGGCAATTAGCGAGCCCATGAAACTAGATATTCGATCTAGAATTATTTGGTGTCAGGAACATGGGGCAAACAGCCACGTCTTATCCCCAAACCCTTTTTGTTTCCGCCTTGGAGTTGAATTCATCTTACCCACGACAGAAGACCAACAAAATGTCAGCGCATTCTGGGAAGAAGTCTGTAAAAACCATCTCTATTCATCTAGTAGATCAATTTGATATAAAAATTGTGCCAATTATCCAAAAAAAACTAAAAAATCATCCCAGTGACTGCGAAGCTTTCCCTTGAGCCTCAGGATAGCCTGAGTATGTAGCTGACTCACTCGGGACTCCGTGACGTCCAAGACTCGCCCAATTTCCTTCAAATTTAAATCTTCATAGTAGTAGAGCGACAACACCAACCGCTGCTTTTCAGGTAAATCTTGAATAGCATCAGCAATCATTTTCTTAATATAGGCGACATTCACCTCACTAAATGGGGTGGATGCTTTTGTTCCATTTTCACCCACTCCATGCAAAGCTCGTTTATCTGCTTTCGAAAAATGCGAAATATCATCGTAAGAAAGCAATGAAACACTTCGAACCTGATTTAACAACTCATGGTATTCTGCCTGAGTGATACCCAATTCTCCACATATTTCCTCATCAGAAGCCTGTCGGCCATTGCGTTGTTCAATTTTTGCGAAGCAACGCTCGAGAATTTTTGCTTTTTCCCGAACCGAACGAGGTACCCAGTCTTGAGCTCTAAGTTCATCTAGAATAGCCCCTCGTATACGAAACTCTGCGTAGGTTTTAAATTTGTTATCACGAGTGGCGTCGTATTTCTCCATGGCGTCCATCAATCCTATGACACCAGAACTCATCAAATCATCCAACTCAATATTCGCGGGTAACCGTGCTGCAATTTTTTGAGCGATGTACTTAATCAAAGGAGCATATTCGAGTACAAGTTGATCTCTCGAACTATTCACAGGCGAGAAATCTTCTCTTACGAGTTGCGCTGTATGTACAGCCTCATGCTCTAGCTCCTGCGCAATCTCATTTCGAAGTGCTTCCTCCTCTTTTGCAGCTTCGTCAGCCGCGGCAACGTCTTCGTCTGCCATAGCCGAATCTGTTTTTAGAGTTTCTGATGGAACCTTAGCCTTTAAATTTAAACTAACTTTACCAGGTTTCTGCGCCTCACTCTCAGCAGCAGCCTTTCGAACGCTTTCGCGATATTTTTGTATCCCCTGATTAAGACTCATCCGTCACCCACCTTGCCCGGAAAGATTCTGACCAACCTTTTCACACACCACTCGCTATCCTTACTTTATTGATCTTACTCTATTTTAGATTCTATCAGACTTTTTAATTTAAATACAAATTGTGTTATTTTATATATCACAATAATACCTGCCACTCGTTTGACTCTAACTGAACTCAGATATCCATCACTAAAGAAGCGACACGCTCAGGAGTAGCTAACTCGATATCTTCTGGAATTCTTTGGCCTGTTGTAAAGTAAACTAATGGTAACTTGACTTTTTGAGAAACATTATAAATTGAACCATAAAAAGTTGCTTCATCCAATTTAGAAATAATCAATCCTCGAGGATGAATAGACGAAAACCGATGAACAGAATCATAGAGCTCTCCTTCCCTCGTCGTTGCTGACAGCACAACATAAACCTTCAAATCTGGAACAGACTGAAGAATCAACGAAGTTTTTTTGAGAAAATCTGAGTTTTTTTGAGAAAATCCAGGTGTATCTACTAAAACTACATCAACTTGGTGAAAATCTCGAATTGCTGCTAAAAAATCCGCCTCTGAGGAAGCAGAACGAAATGGGGAATTTAGTATTTTCGCATAAGTTCCTAACTGATCAAAAGAACCTATTTTATGATGATCTAGATTAATTAAACCTACTTTAAGATTTCTCTTATGAATCACTTCACTCGCTAACTTCGCAACCGTAGTAGTCTTTCCAACCCCTGTAGGCCCTGTTAATGCAACAACGAGTGGCTTAGAACTAGATGACGACAATGAAGAAGATTGAGTTTGCTGAATATCCTGAAAAATCCCCTGGACCTCAACCGACCGCATCAACTCAGAAGCTAAGCAGTCCAAAACCTGCTCGCTTTGAATGCTCGCCTGACGATCGTTACCTATTTCAAAAGCGACCTTCTTAACCAGGGCATAGGCATAACGCCGATCCACGCCATGCATCACTAGTTGGTCAAAGCCTTCTTGTAAGGATGGGGAATCCATTCCTGCATAACCCCCAGAATAAACTGGAAAACGTGCTGAAACTGCCGACATTTCAATAGTAAGATCTCTAGAACTCTTCATCTCTTCAATGATCTTCTTTAGATCTCGGACTTCATCCGCCAACGAGGGGCCCTCTAAAGCAGCCTGAGTCTGCTGAAGGCTCTGGGCCGGGAGCTGTTGGATCTCAGAAATTTCGGGAGAAGCCTGAGTTTCAATTTTAGAATCAGAAGCATCTTCTATATCAATATAACGGGTAGCAGTAATTCTCTTACCCTTCTTACTGACCTCCACTTGTTCCTGTATCCGTTTCGCCTGAGCTAAGTTCCGATCCATATACTTGTCCATAATATCGGCCTGTCGCTCGGCAGATAGCTTCTTCACAGAAGTTCGTCCAGGTTCCGGCATTCTCTTCTCAACAATTTGCTTCTTTTGCATTGAGCGCTCGGAGACTGCAGCAGTCACTTCGACAGAGGCCTTTGAAAGTAGGCCGAAGCCTCGCTTATTCTTTTTAGTCTGAAGAATAATCGCCTCTGGACCCAACTCCCGCTTAACATTGTCTAGAGCCTCCTGCATTGTAGGAGCC
>JANNCA010000029.1:0-13320 GCA_031386075.1 Oligoflexia bacterium | reverse complement strand
GTATTTTTCTGACCCAAAAGCATATTCTGAATTTCAATACCCCAATCTGTGGATGTTGCATATTTCGGATCAACTTGTACTGAGAATTGCTTTTGCCCCAATTGATGAAAGTTCAACAGAACTTCTAGCTCAGACTTATAGTGGATTTATGAATTTTGGAAAAGGAAACCCTCTAGTAGATGCAGGGGTCAAACAATGGGTACAACTTGTCTTGAGTGAAGATCAGGAGATTGTAGAAACACAAATTCCGAAGGATTCAAGACTTGCAGATTCGGAGAAGCACTTTTACAGCGATTTTATAATTGATTGGTATCGCAGGCAGTTTAGTGTTTAATGGTGCTTAAGGGAAAATCGTGTCATTTTTGAAATAGTTAAGTCAATAGAAGAAAAGGGGGTTGGGGTGGCTAGAGATCGAGTGCTTTTTCAAGATTTTTATTTAGACTTAGGATTGCGAAAGTTACTGCCAGAATGGAGAAAACTTTTTATTTGGAAAAGTTTTTGGAGTGACTTAGTGGTGGGGACAAGGGTTGCCCTGATGGCTATTCCATTGTCACTGGCGATTGGACTTGCTTCGGGAGTTCCCTCGGGTGCAGTCCTGACCAGTGCGGTGGTGGCAGGATTTGTTTGTGCATTATTTGGTGGAACACTGTGTTCGGTGAGTGGACCCTCTGTAGCAATGGCCATTCTCGTTTCCTCAGCGGTTCAGAAGTATGGCTATAGCTCAATCTTAGTTATTGGGTTGGTGTCTGGTCTAATGCAGATTTTGGCTGGAATATTGAATTTTGGGAAATTTATTCGTTTGGTGCCCCTCCCTGTTGTCTCGGGGGTTACTGCTGGAATTGGCGTGATTATTCTAGTGATGCAAGTGCCGGCAGCACTAGGGTTGCCAACTCCCGATCAGTCTAAGGTTTTGTCCGTGTTTTTACATATCAAAGAGTATATTGGACAGACTCAATTAGCTTCCTTGGGTTTATCTTTAGGTACATTGATTTTAGTTATTGGATTATCTAAAGTATCTCAAAAAATTCCTGTACTCTTAATTGCCATGGGAAGTATGAGTTGTTTGGCAGTCGCTTTTGGGTTAGAAGTTCCATCTATTGGTATAATTTCAAGGGAGTTGCCTAAACTTAGTTTTTCAACCATTTCAAGATTTTTAAAATTAGATTTAATTTGGACATCGTTTATTTTTTTTGGGTTAGCTTCTCTTCAGACCCTTCGGTCTTCGACTGCTGTTGATGGAATAGTAGGAGGTCATGGGCATGACCCGAGTCAAGAGCTGATTGGTCAAGGGCTAGGAAATATTTCAAGTGCATTGGCAGGAGGAATTCCAATCGCAGGTCTGATTACTCGTTCCAGCTTGAATGTGCAATTAGGCGCGAGAACTCGGCGGCCTGCAATGATCCATTCAATAGTTATTTTTCTGATAGTTTGTATATTTTCTTCTTGGATGGAGAAAGTTCCTGTTCCTGTGCTTGTTGGTATTCTGATGTCTATGGCGTTAAAGATGATTAGTCCAATAGAATTAGTCAATCTTTGGAAGGTTTCTAAGAGCGAAGCTTCAGTTTATTTTATTACACTTGTTGTAATTGTCTTTGTGGATCTGATCGCTGGAGTGCAGGCGGGAATATTTTCTTCGTTAGTGATTCTGGCGATTCGGCTGGGCCAGATGCGATCCAGATTTCATGAATCTGATCTTTTAGGTCCTTATCGATTTTCGATTCAGGGTCCAGTAACATTCATGTGTTCTACTGAGTTTGAGAAAATCTTGGGAGATGCGGATCGGATTGAGTCAGGACGTGGTGTAGTAATTGATATGTCCCGTGTGAGTACAATTGATTCCTCGGGTGCTGAAAAAATTGTTGAAATAGTGGAACGTATTGTGCGTCGAGGATCCCGAATTGCTCTTCAGGGATTAAAAAGAAGTGGTCAAAGAGTGCTCGTTGCCAGCGATACCAAGAAGTTTATTGCAAGAACTTTTGCTGCAAGCGAAAGTGAAGTTCATGAAGTGCTTAAGGGGAGTTCTCATAGTGCTCCGATTGATCGGCTTACTTTCGGAGTAAGGCGCTTTCAGGAGGATTCGCGCATTCATTATCAGGATCTTTTTGATCATCTTGCAGAGTCCCAAAATCCTCACACTTTATTTATAGCTTGCTCAGATAGTCGAATTAGTCCGACTTTAATTACATCTACGGATCCTGGTGAGCTGTTTATTGTTCGTAACGTAGGAAATATAATTCCTGCATCTGGGCACGATGCTACTCCGGCTGAGGGGGCAGCACTAGAGTTTGCTATCGAAGTGCTAGGAATTAAGGAGATTGTTGTCTGTGGGCATTCAGGGTGTGGAGCGATGAAAACTATTGTTAATAGGCAGGATTTGTCACATTTGCCTGACCTAAAGAAATGGTTAGAGGGTTCAGATGTGATTCGATCTAGACTATCTGTTGATAGCTCAGCTGATGACGCTGCCCGTGTCAATGCGCTTTTACAGCTTGAAAATCTGAAAACTTATCCGATTGTTCAAAGTAAACTGGAAAAAAATGAAATTGGGCTTCATGCTTGGTTTTATGACATTGGCCCAGGGGAGATAAAAGTGTGGAATGCTAAGATTAGTGAATTTGTTCCTATGGATATTTTAAAAGGAAATAAAAAGTCTAAGTTAGTTAGAAATTCGAGAGCCTAGACCTAATTTTTAATTTGTTCTCCATGGAGAGGTTTTCATCGGGTACTCTGGTCGAGTCAGACGTTGAAATGGGATATATTTTGGTTGACAGGTTAAATTAATTTGGGCAAACGAGGAATGTTTGGGGAGTTTTTCTTGGAGACCCGGGGGGTAGTTTTGAAAATTAATTGTACCTATTATCGTAAAATCTACTTAGGTCTTTTTTTATTGTGGATTTTGGGGCTAGTGGCCTGTAAACCTGAGATTAAAGCCGGTCTATATTCAGGAAATATTTCAGACAATCGAGCCGAGAGTTCTAGTGTTGAGCCTGTTCAGAGCGAATTAGTATTTGGTGATCCAGGTGTTGGTGATCTTGTTGTCAGAAATGCAAGTAAAGTTATACTTTTATCCGCGCAGCTCAAATGGAATCAGAATAATCGCAAAGTTAAAATCAGAATCGAGAGTCTTGGGCTATTTTTAGAGTTGGCGCCTTTGAATTTTTTTAAAAAAGATGATCGAATGTTTTGCTATCAAGGTTTTATTGATTTTGAGGTCGCTCTTTGTTTCTCTCACGATCAGTTTAATTTGAGTGTTACATCATTAGGGTCTAAAAATTTGATATTCGCAGTGGACGGTAGGTATGATTCTCAGCAGGTTCCACTAGAAATGGAGACTCCTCAAGCATTTACTCGTTCGATTGCTATTCAGAATGCGTATAAAAAATCTTTTGACCAGGCCATTGAATATCAAGTTTTAGTTGAGTTTAAGAAGAAGGCGGAGATTGCTTGGATGAATCTTCTTCCTCACTTAAATTTTAGGGATTTGATCGGAATTTCTTCGTTGCTACCTAGAACGATAGCTAATTTTGTGGCTGATTTTGTTCCTTTCCTACTGCCCACAAGGTGGTATCAAAAGAGAGAGGCTCAGGATCTTTTTGATGCTGAAAAGCTTACTTTTGATATTTTACGGGCCGATTTGGCTTATAATATAGAAAGTATGGCTTATAGTCTTGATCGGGATCAGATGAATGATAAATTTTATAAGGAACAGCGGGAAAAAATTTTAAAAGCATATCAGCATTTGACAGAGATCGGTGGGGCTAGCATCGGTGTCTTAGGGGCAGTGATTGATGAATTGGAGTTTCGTCTCAATTTAGTGGATAATTTTATGCAACAAGATAAAAACCGTTTGGAAAATGCCATAGATTTAGAGAAAACTGCCCTTGCATTTCAAATGGGCTATAATAATCCAAAGGTGGTAGATAGTTTTAATGTTGAGGATAATTGTGATGAAATTGACCGTGCTGAAGTACTCTCTTCAGAAGAGATTTCGAATTTAGCTCTCGGTAGATCGCTTGAGCTCAAGCAGATGGATCACTTAATTTCAAATGCTGAATATCAGAAAAAAGAATGGTACTTTAATTGGGCAGATCCAGATGTGGGTGCAGCATCTGCCATAAGTTTGAGCATCATTCCAAATATTTCAAAAGCTAACGCTGTTATTGGAGAAATTACTCAGAGAAGAAATAGAGTGGCTGCTTTTGTCAAGATGAACTCTACGAATGCAGTAATCAATTATAATCGAGCACTTGAATTGTATAAGATAACACAAAAGAGCCTCAGTAGGTTGGAGCTCAGAGAAAATCAGATTTATGAAGACATTCAAGAATCTGCGTTGAGCTCAAGCATTCATACAACTGGGGCAGCTGCACAGTACGCATTGAATACCTATTTTCAATTTAAGCTCAAGCAAAATGACGCTATTACCGCCTATCGAGTTGCTGGAGCCCAGATTAGGCGTGTTTTATTTTCTTATTTTTATGAAGGGTTTGATTCGAAAACATGAATGAATTTGGTGAATGGTTCCCAACTAGATCGCTTCGACAATCATGACCATTCCCAGTCCGCTTGCAGCACAAATGGAAATGAGACCTAGATTTTTTTTGCGAGCCCGAAGCTCATGGAGGGTTTGAAGAATCATTCGGGCCCCGGTGGCTCCAAAAGGGTGACCCAGAGGAATGCTTCCTCCATTCACGTTGAGTTTGGATAGATCGACTTGACCAATAGCACGATCCATACCTAGCTTTTGTTGAGCCCATTCTTTTGATTCGATGGCGCGAATGGTTGAGAGAACTTGAGCGGCAAAGGCTTCGTGCATTTCTATCAGGTCAATATCTTCCCAGTTAACTCCAGCTTGCTTGAGTGCTTTTGGAATTGCAAAGGCAGGTCCAATGAGAAGGGGTTCTTTGTGAATATCTATAGCGGCAGTGGCGACTCCACGAATGACGCCCAGAGGTTTCATTTTAAGTTCTCGGGATCGGGTTTCGCTCATGAGAAGCACCGCGCCAGCGCCATCCGTCAGCGGACTTGCATTTGCCGCAGTGATGGTCCCATCCTTGTAAAATACAGGCCGAAGTTTTGAAAGCTTTTCTGCGGTGGTATCGGGCCGAATATCAGTATCGCGATCAATGACTTTTCCGTCTGGGGTAGGGATTCCGATGACGTGGCTTTTGTAAAAACCCCGCTCCCAGGCGTTGTGGGCCTTGAGATGACTGTCTACTGAGTATTTGTCCTGCTCTTCTCTGCCGATTTTGAATTCGCGCGCCATTAAGTCGGCTGACTGTCCCATCGTCAGTCCAGTAGTGGGTTCCTTTATGCCAGGAGCATGAGGAGCTAAAAGTTGTGGCTTAAATTGAGCCAAATGACTGAGCTTCTGAGAGGGTGTCTTTGCTCTGGCAAAGTCCTGAAAAAAATCAGTGGCCTCTTGGCTAAAGAGGGCTCGAACTGAGCTAATGGACTCGACTCCTCCCGCAACTCCAACGTCGATTTGTCCAGAAAGTATTTTTGCTGCAATTCCGGCAGCTGCTTCGGCGGCTGAGGCACAATATCGATTCACAGTAGTGCACGGAATGGTCTGTGGGAGGCCAGAGTCAAAGAGAGCCTCTCTCGAAACGTTGGTTCCGTCTGCAGGGGGGCTGACTATCCCAAAGTAAATTTCTTCTACGAGGGTTGGATCCAAGTCAGAGCGGGCGATTGTTTCACGGATCGTGGATCCCCCTAAAGTGGAAGGAGGGAGTTTTTGAAAAACAGTGCGAGCTCGAACAAAGGGGGTTCTTGCTCCATTAATCACCATAACACGTTCTTTAGGCATACAATGAGTCTCCTTGCCCGAAAGCATTTTCTTGAACGCGATATTATGCCCTTGAAACAGTGTATTCAATCAAAATGAAGTCGATCGCTGTGATGAGTGCTTCTGTGGTTTCTTTGGCTCGAATGGGAGTCGCTGCTCGGGCGACCTTTCCTTCGGGAATGGAGCACTGGGCAATTTGAGCGAGTGAAGTCAGGTTTTGGAAGCCAAAAGTTTCTCCGCTCATTGCGAGTTGGTAACACTCGCCGCGGAGATCTTCCCAGTTTCGCTCCACAAGAAGCTTGCGCAGTTTTTTTACTCGATGTCCCAGTCGATCTAAATACCGACGTCGAAGGCGATCGTCAATTTCCCTTGGACTATCTGGCTGGATGGATCTGAGTGTTCCTCTGAATAGTTCCATTTCCGCAGCTCCCTTTTATTGCTGAATGTCAAACCCTTGGGTAGTTAAAGTACTTGACCATTTAGGTGTTACGCAGTTTCCTAATCCATAGGTCAATCTTTTAACGAAAGTACCGTCGATGTTCATGACGTAGATATTTTTCTGACCCGTTCGGTTTGAACTAAAAGTCACAAAATTACCATCGGGACTAAAATAGGGGTCTTCATTGTTACCTTGATCCTTAGTGAGTCGTTCTATAGTAGTACCATCGGGATTCATGATAAAAATATCAAAGTTTTTTTGAATCCAGCCTGCGAAACCAATTTTGTTACCTTTGGGCGACCAAGTAGGGGTGGCATTGTAACGGCCTGCGAATGTAAGTCTTTGAACGCCGGAGCCATCTGATTTCGTAGTAAATACCATAGGCACCCCAGTTCGAGATGAAACGAAGGCAAGTCTTTTTCCATCTGGACTCCATGTTGGATCCACATCGAAGCCAAAAGAGTGGGTGATTTTTGCGACAGCTTGAGTCGCAAGGTCCAGCAGAAAGATCTCGGGATTTCCTAGGTAGCTCATGGTGACAGCAATTTTTTTGCCATCGGGGGAATACGCCGCTCCGCTATTTATTCCTTTGCGACTTGAAAGCATACGGACTGTGTTTGAAGTAAAATTGAATTCATAGAGGTCAATGTTCTTTATGTTATTTGAATGTCGGGTAATCAAAGAGTAAGCAATTCTTGTCCCATCTGGGCTCCAGGCTGGCGCAAATGCGAGTGAGTGATGGTGGGTGACTTGCTTAGCTTCTGATCCATCAAAATCCATGACATAGATTTCTTTTTTTCCAGTTAAATCACAGCACATTGCGATTTTAGTGTGAAAAATTCCAGGCAATCCAGTAAGGAATTGAACCAAATCATTTGCAAAAGTATGGGCAATGGTTTTGAGTTCTTTTTTTGGGGCAATATATCTTTTCGCTAATACCTGTTTGGATTCGATGATGTCATAGAGGTGGACTTCTAAAGTTACGTTTTGGCTTTCGGAAGTAGAGGTGACAGAAATAGATGATTTGATCAAGAATTCGGCTTTTAATTGGGTCCAGTCAGTCCATTTGAAGGTATCGGGGGCAATCCCCGCTTTTGTTGGATCTTCTGTAAAGGTAGAGGTGCCGATAAAATTAAACATATCCATATAGTTCAAATCGGCAATGACGGTTTCAGAAAGAGTTTTTGCTAAGTTTTCGGCGATTTTATTGGAAGATCGAATACTTGGAAATGCAAGGGTAGTCTTTTTAGTGCGGGCAGTTCCCACTTGAATGTAGGGGGTTTCTCCGGCTTTCCCTTGAGCTATAAAAGTCGCGAAAATGAAGAGGGATAAGATTACGGGGCGGATCCACTTAATTTGTATGTGCATTTCGAACTGACTATAATGGAAACCCCATGATAATTCCATCAGAGAGCAAAGATCCTGTGAGTTCTTCCGGCGGCGGTGGAAAAGGTTGGCTCATTTTAAGGGTTCTCCGGATGGCTTCGTCGAATTGGGCATTTCCAGAGAATTTCTTAAATCTGAAATTTTTGAGTTCACCTCGATGATTGATAAAAATCAGGACCTGGGCCGAAAAAGGTTGTCTCTTGATCCAGGGAGGAAGAGTCCAATTTTCTACAAGGCGATCACGCAGTGTGTCGTAGTAGCTGGTTTGGTTCGCTTCTTTGGCTTCCCCTGAAAGACTTTTGCCAGGTGAAATCCTATTTCCGTTGATCGGTCGACTCGCGGATGGATGGAGAGACAGAAGGGCTTCGTCAGAAAACGCCTGGATCTTGGAAAGGGCTTTGATTCGTTGGAGAGCCCGTAGATTTCTTTTTTCGACTGTCTTTCCCGGTAGAAGCATGGGGTGACTTTGTTTGTGTAATGGGGTCGTGGTTTCTATCGGTGTTATTTTTGCTTCTTTTTCGACCTTTTTAAGGAGCTTAGCAATTTCTTGGTTCATTTGTGTGCGGGATGGGTGGGTCAGATTCTTTTTTAAGTCACTTGGAAGTGCCACCCAATCCACTTGAAGAGTAGGAACCCACGGGATCACTCGAGAAGGAAAGATGAGGCTTTGAAGGAATAGGAGTAAAAAAAAAGTAAGGTGCGCAATGAGCGAGCCTTTGACGCCGGTCGACAGATCATGGGTACTAGAACTTTTGCCCGGAGAAGTTGATGGAAGTGCGGAAGGATGAGTCGAGGGAGAGGTGCTCATTTGAGTTGATGATCACCCGGTTCTGTTGCCAGTCCCACTCTTTGAATTCCTGCTCGTTTAACTTCTGCCATCACCTGAGCTACGAATCCATAGTTGAGGCCTTGATCTGCTTGGATCACGATTTCCACTTGAGGTTTCGCGCCTACGATGGCCCCGAGCTTCTTAAATAGAGTCGCATTTTCAACGAAATTTTCTGCAAGTGAGATGCGTCGATTTTTGTCAATTTTGAGGATCAGCTGCTCGGGCGTTTCGTCCATTGATCCCGTGTTTGCATGAGGTAAGTTGATTTGAATCCCTTGCTGCATGAGCGGGGCTGATATCATGAAGACAATCAAGAGGACGAGCATGACATCGACCAAGGGGGTCACGTTAATCTCTGCAAGGGTCGTAGGAATCGAATGACCACGATTGAATCCCGATGAGCTAGATGAAGTGAGTTGGGTTGCCATAGGATTTCAACCTTTTTTTCCGCTAATGAAACTACGTTGAATTATATTCATAAAGTCTTGCGAAAAACAATCAATGTCGATTGCAATTTTTTTAATTTGGCTAAGAAAATAATTATAGAAAATAACAGCTGGAATGGCCGCCGCGATTCCGCTAGCAGTAGTAATTAGGGCTTCAGAAATTCCGGGAGCTACCACAGCTAGATTGGCGGCTCCAGTAGCGCCTATGTTTTGGAAAGAATTCATAATACCCCAGACTGTTCCAAATAGGCCGACAAAGGGAGCAGCTGAAGCAGTGGTAGCTAGCCAGCTAATATTTTTTTCAAGAGTTGAAATTTCAATCGTGGCTGCCCGCAGTAAGGCTCGATGAACGTTTTCAATTTTTTCTGTTGATCCAGGGTTCCCTTCTCCGCTCGACACTTTTCGGAGTTCCTTGACGCCTGACTTGAAAACAGAAGCGATTGGAGAGTCTGGAAATTTTTCACTTTTTGTCACTACTTCGTCAATATTTTTTCCATGCCAAAATGTGGTAGTGAATTTTTCGTTCTGCTTGAGGGCATCTCGAAGTAAACGCCATTTCGTCACTATGACTGCCCAACAAAGTACAGACGCTCCGAAGAGGAGTAATAGGACAAATTTAGCAACTGGCCCTGCTTCAGAAATGAGATTGAAAAGGGTGGTCTGAGGGAGGTGTGAAGTGTTCATGATGGCCTTTCTAATAGGGTGATTTTTCTACGTTTGTACAAGCTTCGAACGATATCGAGAATCATGAGAAGCTGAAACGTAAAACTAGCAAGTGGTCCTCCGGCACCACCAGAAAGGATCCGTGCCATTGAGCCCGGGGAGCTCGAGGAGTTGAGGGAAGCTTGGTACTTGATGAGGAGGATGCCTGAAAAGTCGTTTCCAAAGAGTGGCAGGCTCAACATCGGGTGAAAAGTAACGAGAATTGCCGCCCAAAATCCAGCAGCACGAGTGAACTGTCCATCGATTTGAGTTCTAAGGGACAGGGCAATTGAAACTAAATAGAGAGTGATCAAATGCATGATTCCAATATCAAATTGGATCATTTTTACTCCACAGTAAGCTAAAGCTATGAAGTGAATCATGGCTATATCAGGAAGGGCTTTATTTACGGTTGGACTCTCATTGGGACGCTCAAGTAAGTTTCTTGATAGATTTGGATGTTGAAGAAAAAGCTGAGGAATTTTTTCTCGAAAAATGAATTCCTCGCAGTAGGCTAAAGCAATGAGTGCAGTCATTCTAAAAAGCACATTAGCCAATTCCAGGGGAGCTTCCGCAAATTGAATGAAGAACCCCCAGTAACGATAAGTGCCGCCTAACACAAATGCTAAGATCATTCCCCCGGAGAAGAAAGCCCCCTGAATGAAGCCGGGAAGGAATCTTTTTTCAATTTTTTCACGGGAGAACATTCTGCTGGAAGTTCCGCTGTCTGGTAAATATCCAGTTGAAGGCTGGAATAAAAGGGGATTGAATCCACGAAGAAGTGCAATGAAAAGAATGGCGGAAAGACCCATTAGGCTGACTTCGTTTGAGCTAAAGGCATCACTGACGTCCTGAAAACGGGATGTAGGAGAAATAGTGAAGTAAGTGATAAAAGTCAGGGTGAGAAGCCGAATCGCCAGGATCCAGATTCCATATTGGGCAACAAACCAAAGTGGGGGTGAAAGGAGGCGTAATAGGAGTAGATTTTTTTGAAATCTATTTGGAGATCTGATTTGGGGTTCGTTCAGTCTACTTGAATGCGGGGGCGTCAAATACAATTCCTTCCTCAATACTTCGGTGGAGTAAAATATCTTCTGCATGTGCCCAGACTAGGGGGCATGCAACTCCTAGTCTAACTTGGAGGTCTGAAGAAGGTGAAGTTGAAAGTTGTTCAGGCAATAGTCCTGTGTGTGTCGATTCTTTTTCAAGTGCAAAAAGTGCGGCCTCAGCTTGGTTGGTTTGATGCGTTGCAATAGAGTAGAGGCCACGTTCGGCGGTCAGGACGGGGTAATAGCTACCTCCGGGAATGGGATCATTATATAGTGGGAGGTTGTTTTTTCTAAAAATAAGTCCATTTCGAATTTCTTGGGTAGAAACAGTTATGCCCAGTTTCGGGTCTTCATAGATTTTTAGTGTATTCATAATTCGGGGGTCCTTTGCGTCTCGAATTCCCAGCTTAACAAGTGCTAGGAATCCTTCGTCGAAAGTTTCCACAGGGGGGACTCGGCTGCTGTTGTTGGAAATTTCTGGGATTATGTGGGCGTAGTAGTTGCTGCCGTTGCTTCCGTTTTGAATGAGAGTCCATTTTTCAATAGACGATTGCCATTCGTTAGCGACTTCTTCGATCTGATTTTTTTCACTTTCTGGTCCATGAATGAGATGACTCGCTGACCTTAAGGCTGCGATTTCAACAGCTAAAGCTCCTAAATCGTTTGTCCTGCCACGTGAAAGCATCCATGTGGTCGCTTTGCGGATCATTTCTTGATCTTCGTTCGTGAGAGTGTAAATGCCTTGTTTTTCTAGTTGACTCGCTAAAAGTACTGGATAGGCCGCGTCATGAGTTTGAATCTCGTTCGTGAGGGGGGTTCCATCTGTCCAATAACTGTGGGCCCAAGATCCATCTCTTTTTTGGGTTTTTCGGAAAAAATGTAAGACTTCAATCGGAGTATGAATATCCCCTGCGGCAAGTAATCCGGTGGCAGCATAATAGAGGTCTCTTGGCCAAATCAAATGGTACCCAGAGATCGACTGATGTTCAGGAGTGATCAAGTTAGGTTTGGAGAGGGAGGCGACGATAGCTCCCCGATTCTTTTTGTCTTCATGCATCTTAATGATGACGGCAGATCGTCTTGCAAAGGCACTTTCAGTCATCATTTGACTTCTCCCTACCTTTGAAGAGTTTTGGAGATCCGCAAGGTAGCTGCGCCACCCTTTTTCATAATGTTCTCGGGCATCCGGGTAAGGAGAATTGAGTGAAAGACTTGCGTAGCTTGCGGCCTCAGTTCGGGTGTTGCCAAAACCCAGAGCCAGATCAAAGGTGAAGTCTGATCCTGGTTTGACTTGAATCTCGCCCGCGAGGGCTATATTGCCTGCCCCGACTTCGTGCCAAGGTTGAGTGAGGCGAAAGTGTTGAAATAGGTCTTGCCAAGGATCAGAAAATCCTAAATAGCCTGCCGAAGTAGCGATCCAGGGGGTCGAGCTGATGAGGGCCATTGAGACGGGTGCCGAGGTCGAAGTGACAAATAATCCTTCCTGATTGGCGTAGCCCAAATTTTCGAATGCTGAATGATTCGCCGTAGGTTTGAATAAAATAAAAACCCTCATTCCAGACCGATTGCCTTCCAGCGAGGTCCATTTAAATTCAGTATGAATCCTTAAAACGGGTGATGCTGTGTCGGTAAAAATCGCCTGGTCGAAGTGATAGAAATGGAGTTTGTCTTCTCCTTCAATATGGACTGTCATCCCTTCGTCTTCAAATTTGACGTTCGACGTTCGGCTTGCTTCCGAAAGGGTTCCGTTTTCGTGATTTCGGCCACTTCGCTGTTCCGAGAAATAGCTCTCTCCGTCAGTTACGATAAATTCAAGGTAACCGACTTGGGCGTTCTGATTATTTGGATAGAAAACCTCTGTGAGGATCCCTTCAGACACGGTAAACCACACGGGAGAGAAGGAGCCCGTGGGTTCGAAAGCGGTTCCAATAGCTTGCTTCATGGCAGGTGCCCAATGATGAGATATTCCTGGCCAGCCGGATGGACCGCCGCTAGGGATATCGCCGCGAGCTTCTGTAAAAAAGAGATTGAGGCAAATGAGAATAGTGTACTGAAAGAGGCGAGCCATTTGCGGGTTTGAAGTTATGAGATTGGGGTCGTACTGTCAATCTATTTTTATGAGAAATTCATGTCAATTTTCAGCCAATTTAGTGACAATTTACAGGTTATCTAAATTTAGGCTAAAAAATTATACATATTTATTAAATAATGAAAAATAAAATGAATGTGATATTCTTTTCCAGGGGGATTGTATTGGTCAGTTCTGGATTGGGTACAGTTGACTCCGGGAGCAAGGATCTAAAGTCGCAACAGTACCCAATTCAGAACTTACAGCAGCCCCAAAAGGAGTGCCTTCTTTATGGTTGCGATTTCTGGGGTTTCCAAGTGGTATCATGGACAAACTCGGGTATTAGATCACGTGAATTTAGAATTGAAAAAAGGTGAATTCATGTACCTAGTTGGAGGAAGTGGTGCAGGTAAATCTACTCTGCTTAGACTTCTGACGACGGAAGAGCAGCCATCGACCGGGACTATTTCACTTTTCGGTTATAATTTAGAAACGGTGGCCCCGTCGACTTTGAGAGCGATTCGGAGGCTGCTCGGATATATCCCACAGGATGTGAGACTCATTCCTGATCTGAGTGTTTTTGATAACGTAGCTCTTTCCCTGTCCTTAGCCG
>JANNCA010000409.1:0-11052 GCA_031386075.1 Oligoflexia bacterium | reverse complement strand
GAGGTACTTCTTTTTCGGGGAGAAGTTTTTCGACATGGGGAACGTATGATTGCCCTTCCCTGTGAAGTGGTTCCCGTCGAAGGATCTTCTGACTCCGTTATATTTGAGCTTCGGCGCGTTAAAGATTGGGTGCAGCCTCGGATTTTCCAGGTGGGATTGCGGGCCATTCGGCCTCAAAGTTTGTCCATGATTTTAGGTCCCTGTGTTGCGACGCTCCTCTATGGCTTGAGCCAAGGGTGGATGATGGATGGGGTGATTGCAGGAGCTTCCCTTTTTGGGGCTATTCTCCTTCAGATTTCAGTGAATGTTTTGAATGATGTCGAGGATCATCTCAGGTTAATCGATTTGCCCGGAACCCTAGGAGGGAGTGGTGTCATTCAACGGGGGTGGATCAGTGCACAGCACTTGAGGCGTTTTGGTTATGGATCCTTGGCTATGGGAATTCTTTTTGGGGTTCCAGCAGTTCTAGCTCGTCCTTTTTTGATTCTTGGAATCGGTACCTTGGGAGTTGCTGGGGTCCTTGCTTATTCAGGTAAGCCATTTGGAATTAAATACCGACTTTTAGGAGATGTTTCAATCTACGTTCTTTTGGGACCCTTGTTAGCGATCGGATTTTCCACCGCAGTGATGGGTCAAATTGATTTTACAGTCGCAATGTTAGGGAGTTTTTTTGGGTGGATTTCGTGGGCTATTCTCCAGGCAAATCATCTACAAGATATCGAGTTTGATCGTTCTCATGGAAACATCACTTTGGCTTCCTGGCTTGGATTTAGGGCCTCCCGCCTCTTTTTTCTAGGATGCTATGTTTTTGCTTATTTTTCTTTGGTTTTAGCCTTGATTTGGGGAAACTTGTCCTTGATTTTAGGTTTGAGTGTACTTTTCGGAATACCTTTTGTTTTCAGGGTCGCTCTAAAGATGGTGAAAGCATCGGGGCCTGCCTCTGCTCTGCTGAATGGAGTTAGATTTGATGCAGCAAAGCTTCATTGGATTCTGAGTTCATTCATTTGTATCGGGTTTTTATTATCCTTTATAGTTTAACTAAAAATCTGTTAATATTTTAAAATGGATAATCGAAAAACCATTAGTTTTATTCGATCTCTGTGTATGGGTGAAATTGAACAGGAAGTGATCACTCCTTTTCCAAAAATGAAAGCAGAAGAAAAAGAAACGCTTAAAGGTGTATTTGATTCGATCCATGCGTGGCTCAGTCCCTACGAATCGGACTTTAGAAAGTGGGATCGAGCCGGCGAGTTACCTCCTTCAGTCATCAAGGAGATGAAAGATCTAGGATTGTTCAGTTTGATTATTCCTGAAGAATCGGGGGGCCTTGGGTTGAGCAGTACAGGCTATTCTAGAATGCTTCAGGAATTAGCCAAACATGACGGCTCTTTGGCGATTACAGCGGGAGCACATAGTTCAATCGGAATGAAGGGCCTTCTTCTGTTTGGTACTCCTGAGCAAAAGGCCAAGTATTTTCCCAAACTGGTGACTGGAGAAATGATTGCAGCTTTCTGTTTGACGGAGTCGGGTGCAGGCTCTGATGCCGCCTCCATCAAGACGAAAGCTGTCAAGGAAGGGGATCACTGGATTCTAAGCGGAGAAAAGCTCTGGATCACCAATGGTGGAATTGCTGATTTTTTTACAGTATTTGCTAGGACAGAAGGCAGCGATGGGATTATTACCGCATTTATTATTACGAGAGATATGGTGGGAGTCAGCTGTGGTCCTCACGAAGATAAAATGGGTTTGAGAGCAAGTTCAACTACTACTGTTCATTTTGATCAAGTTAAAGTTCCCCAGGATCATGTCTTAGGGGAAGTGGGTAAAGGCTTTAAGATTGCTATGAAAATTCTTAATAGTGGTCGATCTGGCTTAGGTGGTGGGTGTGTCGGCACCATGAAGCACTTGATTGAGCTTTCAGCTAAACAGGCGAATCAAAGAGTTCAATTTGGTAAAAAAATTGGAGAATATGGGCTCATTAAACAAAAATTAGGTCACATGATGGTCGAGTGTTATGCGACTGAGTCAGTAGTCTGTATGGTCGCAGGACTTATGGATCAAGGCTACGAAGACTACGCGGTTGAGGCCGCAATTAGTAAGGTTTTTGGTACCGAGTGCCTTTGGCGCACCGCTGATGAAGCGCTTCAGATTGCGGGTGGAAATGGCTTTATGTGCGAGTTTCCCTATGAACGAACTTTAAGAGATAGCCGAGTGAATCGAATTTTTGAGGGAACGAATGACATTCTGAGATTATTTATTGCTCTGACTGCAATGAATGATGTGGGTAAGCAACTTAAAGAATTAGAAAGTTCCTTGGAAGGGATTTTTCAAGATCCTATTAAGGGCTTTGGGGTTCTCTCAGATTACGGACGACGGAAAATTTCTCAAGTGACCCGTATGGGAAGTAAGAGTTCTTTTACTAAGATCCACCCGACGTTGCGGAGCCATGCCGAAATATTTGAGGAAGGGGTGAGGGATCTCGCAGCTGCTGCCGATCGAATTTTGAGGAAACATGGGAAAAATATTATTAGCAAACAGTTCGCCTCAAAAAGACTAGCCGACATTATGATTGATCTTTTTGTTTTGGCCTGTGTGATTAGTCGAGTGAGTGCTAGTTTAGAGGAAATTGGACCCCAAAAAGCTACTAAAGAAATCGAAATATTAAATATTTTTTCAGGTCAAGTTCGTCGTAGGACTAAAGGAAATTTCGGAAAAATTGATGACAATGATGATGAGCTCATCAAATCACTGGCTGACTTTGCCTTAGAGAATGAGCGATATACCTGGGATAATCTGTAGAAATAGCCTAAGGTGGCGGTACTGGCGGCCAGCCTACTTACGATTTGATTATTTTCTTGGTCATGGGTGGCGGGCCCGGGGGGCGAGCAATCTGACTGGTGACTTCTAGAAATTGAGGCTTGATTTCAAAGAACTCTTTTTGGGGTTGTTGAGAGTTCAGTATTGGGTCCTGTTGCGACTTTAGGACCTCGTTCCCGGAGTCAATAGAATTCAATCCAGAATTTTCTTTTGTTTCAATTTCTTGGATATCTACTTTGTCATGAACCACTTTGTCGCTTTTTTCGGCCGTATAAGAGCTATAAGGAGTTTGAACTGAGACAGGTTGCCCTTGGTCATTATAATAGCCTTGGACTTTGAACACTTCGATAGCGTCGGTTTTACCTTTGACTCGAGTGGACCCCGCTGTCTCAAACATGAAGTAACTGCGAACTTGGTTGTGAATACTCGTCGACACAAGAAGGTCCGTCCCATACTCTTTTGTCATAGATTCGATGCGTGAGGCGAGGTTGACTGCGTCTCCGATGACGGTGTATTCCATTTTCTCGTTTGAACCAATATTTCCGGCGATCAGAGGACCACAATTCAGGCCCATCCCTATTTTAAGAACAGGTTGACCTCGGGCTATTCTAATGTCATTCAGCTTTGCTAGGTCTTCCCTCATCGCTAGACAGGCCCGAACAGCCTTTTGAGAATCATTGGGGCCGGTGATGGGGACTCCCCACAATGCCATAATGGCATCTCCGACATATTTATCAACCACTCCCCCATAGCTACGAATGATGGATACCATACGTGTCATGTATTCATTGAGCATCTCGACGACTTGCTCGGGCTCCATCGATTCGCTGAGAGCAGTGAAACCTCGGACATCGCTAAAAAAGACGGTGGCTTCCTTTCTTTCGCCGCCGAGCTTGACTTCGCCGCTGAGGAGTTTTTCAGCAATTTCTTTATTATGAAATTTATTAAAAGTTTCTTTGACTCGATCTCTTTCTTCTAAACCTAGGGCCATTTCATTGAACGTTCGCGAAAGATGTGAGAGTTCGTCTTGTCCTCGGCTTTTGAGCTGGATTTTAAAGTCTCCTTGGCTGATCCGTTGAGCAGCGCCCATGAGCCGCTTGATCGGCAGGGTAATCGTACCTGAATAAAGGTATCCAGTTAGAAACGAAATACAAAGGATAATCCATGCAACCAATGCAGATCGATACTGAACCTTTCTCGCAGCTTCGAAAGCTTTAGCTTCTACAACTTCTGCTACGACGCCTAGGCCTCCAAAGCCCACTAATCGGTAGGCACCGAGTTTAGGTTCCCCTGTGTTAGGATTGACATAGCGAGTTTGTCCGTTATTGAATTTACCTTCGAGCATTTGTTTGACGATGCCTAAATTACCGAGATTTTCTTGGGTATTAACTAATTCAGCATCAGGATGAGCTAAAACTCGTCCACGTCGATCCACCATGAAGCTTGTAATAACTTCACTTTGTGAAAAAATTTTTACGAAGCGACTTTGACGAATGAGTGAGATGAGTATGTGGGTAAAGCGGTTGGGGTTCCCAGCGTCTTGGATAAAGGGCACGGCTACTACAACAGCGGAGTCACCATCGGCCAATTCAATCGAAGAGACTTGGACCTCTCCCTCGATGACCTCATGGAGAGCTAAACTTTTATCCGCTAAAAAAACAGTATTGGCGTTTTCTCCCGAAGAATCATTGAGTGCGGCCATTTCAGGAGAGATCGCACGGGAAAGGTGAGTGAGCAAACCGCTGACGTCGGATTTCTCTATAAAGACAGCTAAAAAATCCTTATCTTTTGAAAAAAATTCTGAAACCAATCGCTCCTTGAGTTCAGGGGGTTGATACGTTTGTAAGATGATGGTACCCAGAATTCGCATTTTTTCGGTAATGCTACTGAGGAGCTCTCGGATCTGGGCTGCTAGGTTACCTGCTGTGTCTGCATTGGTTTGTTGAATGAGAGCAGTGTTGGATTCGACAAACATTTGACTCGAAAGCCAAACGAGGCTGACTACAGAACTCATGAGAAGGCCCGCCACTAGACTGACCAGCTTTGTTCCTATTGAAAAGCGAAGTCGGACTCGAGGAGTAGACAGAAGGGACTCCTTTTGAGCGCTAATGAAAGCGCTGGATTAGATCTCCTGTCTACTCATTCGGAAGAAGTTGAAATTTATCTGAGTGCATTCCTGCTATTCTTTAAGCTACCTCCTCGTGGATGGAGTGAGTCAGATTGGCGATGACCTCGCCGGCAAGAGCTTGAGTTTCAGCAAGATTATCGAGAGTCGCGATCCCCACCATTCTTTTGGCGCGATCGAGAACCACAACTCGACGAATTTTTTTAACCTCCATAATCCGTGCTGCCTCCTCAGCTTCCTGATCATCAAAGCAATAAACAATCGGAGTACTCATGACCTCTTTAACATGAGTTTTTTGGAGATTCTTTCGGTCGGATACGGCCCGAATCACCAGGTCCCGGTCGGTCACCATCCCCACTAAGCGGTCCCCGTCGCAGACAGGGAGCGAACCGATATTGTGGTCTTTCATCATCTTTGCTGCTTCTTCGATAGTGGCATCAGGCCGGATGAACTCTACATGATGGGTCATCATTGATTTTAATTTCATGGCTTGAGCCTCCTTCGCATTTGAGCGAACTTATCTTCAAAATTGGGTGCAATTTGAAGGCCAGGAATTTTGAGATGCCAGAGGTGGCTGCAGGTTTTGAATGAGATCTTGAAAAAGCCCAAGTCCAATGAACGAACCCCATCCAGTCGCTAAGTCGTATCCCGCCGTTGCGGGGTAGTAGAGGTTGGTGCTGCCGTCTTTGATGTCGTAAAAGTCCGACTGATAGCGAGCGCTCCGACCGAGTTGGTAAAGTGCAGGGTTGAGAAAACCAACTGCGCTCAGACCGTTGGTGATTCGATGTTGATTCACGAGTGCTGTGTATGCAGCCCAAAGAGGAGCTGCGCAACTGGTGCCGCCGTATACGGTCCAGTTGCCAGAAGAATAAATAGCATATCCAGTATTGGGATCAGAGTTGAGTGACACGTCCGGTACAGTTCTCATTTCAGTCGATCCTAGGTTTTGACTATTTGCTAACCCATTCTGCCACCTAGGTTGCGTCCAAATTGAACTGATTCCGCCTCCTCCTGCAGCAGTCATGGAGTCTCCCCAAGTCGTTTCGTTTGCATAGGATCCGTCCAAATTTAAGGTAAGCTTTGTTCCACCCACAGCGACCATATAAGGTTGGGAACCAGGATCATCCACCGAAAGGCTAGAGCCATTGTCGTAGGCGCCATCGTCTCCTGCAGCGCCGAAAATGGATTGTCCCTGAGCTGCCATTTGCTTGAATATGTGGTTTTCTGCTTCCAACATGGATGTGGTGGCATGCTCCTCGCTGAGTCCCCAGGAGGTACTGACCTCCCTTGCGAGATTATCGTCTGCAATTTTTCCATAAGTGTCTAGCATTCCCTGCTCAGTATTTGGTCCTTCATAAATTAAAATTTGTTTAGCTCCGGGAGCCATGGCGATCATCAACTCTATATCTAGGGTGACTTCATTTTCGCCTCCATTCCCAGAAGGCGATCCAGTGGCTCCATCAATGAGAATATTTTTAAGTGGCACATTCGGAAGTCCAAACTGATTTTCGTAAACTTTAATATCTGAATCAGAATAGCCATCGAGTTCAAAAAGTGCCAAGGTTTCACCCGTACCTTCAAGAGAGCGGGGGAGCTGATAGGCTTTTTGGATTTCTGAAGGTGTAAAGCCGCCGTTTGGACCGTTTCCGTTATGAGAAGCAGATGCTTTGATTGCATGGCTTTTGGCATAATTTCTAAAATGGACGACATTTTGGAGTCCGCTAATCGCTTGAATAGGTAAATCAGCGGGAATTTCGACTTCAATGGCCGGAGCAAAATAAATCTGTCCAGAAGAATTTCGATATTTATGAATTTCAGTATGAAATGCTGAGTTCAGGGCGCCGACCGAGCCTCTGGCTTTGAGGAGTGAGTGACTGTGGCGATTTTCGACCCAACGGGAGGCAGTTTGGATGCCGTGACTTTGTAAGTACGAGGTGACTTGTTCGATCTGTTTTTCGGTCGGAGAATACCTTGAATGAAACTCATCGGAGGTAAGGAACTGATGAAAGTGAAGGCCGCCTGGTGTGTAGATTTCGGTCAGCCTTTGGTCTAGATCCTCTTCATCATTCATTTTGAGTGCAATCGTGAGAGTGAGGTCTTGCTGGACGGGCAAAGTGCCCTGATCGGAAAACTGGGAGATCTGAGGAGGGATATGGCTGAAGTGGTTTTGTCGTTTGGTTTGGAATTTAACCGGACAGCTTTGTTGGCCACTTGCACCTCTTGCAGTCAATGGATTCAAAGACTGGGGTTCGTTACAGCCATATCCAGTCATAACGAGGAAAATTGAAAGATAATTCGGTAAATTTCTGTTCATTCTATTTTTTTGGAATCCAATACTCATTGATGATCTCCAGGGGTTTAGAGTCAGTGACTATTGAATTCATACGTGGATGCTTTAAAAATGTTTCGATGACAAAGCAAAAGTCTTACGATGTAAGTCCATTGTGACAGACTAAGTTTCTGATAATTTCTTTGCACTGGACTAGGCTGAACGGTTTCGGCAGGTAATAGGGGTCGTACAGGCCCATTTTCTTAAGAAAAGTATCAACCGGAATGGAAGACATGAGTAAAATAGGAATTTCTGGACATTCGTCCCGACAGATATTCCAAAGATCAATTCCTGTTCCTTGATTGGGTTTGAGGTAAATGTCTGCAATAACAATTGAATACTTTGTGTACCTAGTTTTTCTAGTAGCGTCTTCAGCTGATTCAACCCAATCGATACAAGCATTTGGGATTGCGGATTTTACAGCTCCATAAATGAGGGGTTGCATCCACAAATCATCTTCAACGACTAATACTCTGGGTTGAAAGTGAGTCTGTTGTGGGGGCTGAAGACCTGAATAAAATGAGCTTTCCATTTGATTAACCTCTGTTCCGAATGGGTTTATGGCTTTTTATTGGCTTAAATGAGTTTAAATTGTCCATTCCCTTTTTGGGTTGGGTCTCCATTTTTGGGCCGATGCGCTCGCTGCGTAGTTCAGAAGAGATTCGAAGACCTGCTTACATTCTAAAACTGTAAAAGGCTTCTGAAGGTAGGGGGGGCTAATGGACTCCTGGCCGATCGTGGTGAAAAATCGATCTAGCGCTAGCGATGACATGATTAAAATTGGAGTTTCTGGGAAAAGCCCCTGGCAGGTTCTCCAGAAATCAATTCCTGTGGATTTTCCATCTAAAAAGATGTCTGCCACAATGAGATCATAGTGTTGTGGTTTTTCATGGGATAGAATCATCTCTATTTGCGCAATTGCAGCTTCAGCGCTAGTTGCCCAGTCCAAAGATATTGTTGAGTCAATAGACCTCATCACTCGTTCGATGACTAAGCTCAACTCGAGGTCATCTTCTAAAACAAAAACATGATGAGGTGGGCTGATTTTGGGAGGGTAATTATTTCCTGGCCTATTTCTAGATTTCATGACAGATTTCATATTAAGTTTTCCTTTTTTATTTAAAAAGTCATTCTGTAGATAGTTATCAAGAACTGGGCCATTCTGTAAGATTCTAAATATTTCAAGATCTTATGTAAAAAGACTTGTTGCTTATGTTGTGTTTTATGGGGCATTTTGCCTCGAAAATAAAATAAAAAAAGCCCCAAATTTATGTATAATTTTAATGTATGAATAAATTAGACAGGCCAGTTATTTATGTAATTGATGACGATATTGATATTCAGAATTTATTATTTAAATTTTTTGATTCTAAGTCCTATAGCGTAAAGCTTTTTTCTACCGCAATGTCGGCAATGATTGAGATAGATGATCAATATAAGAATTTAGAGAGGTGCGAAGGGCGTGCAGTTATTGTCTGCGATGTCTGTCTACCTGGTTTAGACGGGTTGATGTTTTTTGAGGCCTTGGTTAAGAAAAAGTTTATGATTCCTATTATTTTTTTGACAGGCCATGGTTCTGTGGGGACTGCAGTAGAAGTTATAAAAAAAGGGGCAAGTGACTATATATTGAAGCCAGTCAATCTCAGAGAATTGAGTGCTGCTGTGGTTCATTCGTTTGAGCAACAGAGTTCAGTAAATTCCAAGCCCTTAGTTAGTGCTGTTGTTTCAAATCAAATGATAGGTAATAGTCCGCAGATGACTCAGGTTTTGAGTCTAATTGAACGAGTCTCTAAGTCTATCTCAAATGTCCTGATTACTGGTGAAAGTGGTACTGGCAAGGAACTTGTTGCCCGACTTATTCATCAGAATGGGGACCGAAGTCAGTTTCCTTTTGTTGCGATTAATTGCTCTGCTATACCCGATCAGCTGTTGGAGTCTGAGTTGTTTGGTCATAGAAAAGGGGCATTTACTGGTGCTAACGAAAGTAGGATTGGGCTATTCGAAGAAGCTAAAGGAGGTACGATTTTCTTGGATGAAATTGGCGATATGCCTCTTGGCCTTCAAGCAAAAATTTTGAGGGTTCTTCAGGAAAAGAAGATGAGACCCGTTGGTGAAAATAAGTTGCGTGAAATTGATGTAAGAATTCTGGCTGCTACCCATAAAGATCCCCAAAAAATGATCAAAGATGGAAAGTTTAGGGAAGATCTATTTTATAGGATCTGCGTGATTCCTATTGTTTTGCCGGCTCTCAGAGAAAGAAGAGAAGACATTCCAATGATGGTCAGTTTTTTTATCAATAAACACTGTCAAAAAAATAGTGTCACACTTAAAAAACTGACACAAGCTGCCCTTACCAAAATTCTTCAAGCGCCATGGCCTGGAAATGTGAGGGAGCTGGAGAATGCCTTAGAACGGGCTATCGTTTTATCTGAAAGCGACTGGATCGAAGCCCATGATATATTAATTAGGGAAAGTACTCTTTTGGAGAGCCATCTTTCTGGGGTCTTTACCCAGCTAGTCACCTTACAGGAACTTGAACGTTCTTATATTAGGTATGTTCTAGATATGGCCCATCATTCGAAAGAGAAAACAGCAGAAATTCTAGGAATAAACCGGAAGACTCTCTATAGAAAGGAAGTTGAATACGGTTTTTTAGAAGTCTAAAGGTTCAGATGGGCTTGATGAATGTAAGTCTCTGATTCTAGAATGAGATGCTCAATTTTTTCGGCACTACGCTCACGAGCGGCCTCTTCAAGTTTGTTTCCAATAAGTCCTAATTCTTCAAATCCATAGCTTTTTGCATTTCCTTTGAGTCGGTGGCCGAGAGTTTGAATGGTTTCAAAATTAAATTCCTTAAGAAGTGATCTGAGTGTCTGAAGCTCTTGCGTTCTACTCTTGAGGTATTGAGGTGCCAAATCGGCCAATTGCTTTTCAAGATCTTCAATCGCTGTGGAGGATGAAGGTTGGGAGGTCGAATTTGTTACTAAATTAGTGAGTGGGATGTGTCGAGTGAAGTTATGAATTGCCCGACGTAGTTGATTGGGTGAAATGGGTTTGAGAAGGTACGCTGAAAACTGAGCCTTTTGAAATCGATCTGAACCAGACTCATTGTCATGAGCAGAAACAGCAATGATGGGAGTCGGTGTGAGTCCTTCGAGCTGTTCCCAGTCTCGAATGCACTGAGTGGCCGTATATCCATCCATCTCCGGCATTTGCAGATCCATGAGGACAATATCAAATCGGGCAGTTTTGAATCTCTCTACAGCGATGCGGCCATGGTCTGCAAAGACGATTCGATAGGGAAGAGATTCTAGGTAGGCTTTGACTAAAAATTGATTGTCTTTTGAGTCGTCAACCGCAAGTACCCTGAGAATTCTGTTGTCGTGGATGAGGTCTATTTTTTCAGGCTCAATCTCCTTGTTCATTTCTAAGCTAGCTACCGGGCGAGCTGCGATTTCATGTGAGAGACCTTGGGCGATCGCTTCAATGAGTTGCAGGGGGCGAACGGGTTTGAAGAGGAAGTTTCGTAGCCCGTATTCAGCTAGTTTTTCAATGTCCGTCGAAGAAGCTGTTGTTTTTATCAGAAAGACGAAGGAATTTGGCTTCAGTACGCCTCTACGGATTCTAGAAAGAAGTATTGGAAGTGAATCTTTTGAGAACTCATAGTCGATGATGATTACTTCCCGTCGATGGATCGATTGAGTGAGTTTTAAGAATGTAGTGTCTAGTTTCTCTACCGGCTCAATTCGGGTCGTTTGACCTCCACTTTCTAAAATCAAAC
>JANNCA010000326.1:0-1594 GCA_031386075.1 Oligoflexia bacterium | reverse complement strand
CCATCATTGGATTACCCATCATTGGGTTACCCATCATTGGGTTACCCATCATTGGGTTCATCGACTGTTGCATCATTCCTTGCATCTGTTGAGCGAGCTGCATTTTCTGCATGTCAGCTTGACGGGCTTCCGATGGAATTCTTGCAGCATCCTGGACTGCTGCCATGGCTCGAGAGCAGTTTTCCATTGAGCGAGCATCTCTTCCGCTGCATGAGCTCGTCGCATTTCGCTGAAGCTTCTGCATAAGAGGGTTAAACTGACTCATGAGAGCTGGATTGCCTTGGTAACCATTCTGGGCAGTGCCTCGAAGCTTTGCAACTTCTACTTCTATTTGGTAGCCTCTGAGGGTGTGCTCTTCTTGGGAGCTTTGACCCAGAGAAAGAGCTGAGGTAATGGCCATCGAAGCTTCATCAAAGTCTCGATCAACAAAATGTTTTTGAATTATAGAGTAAAACGCTTTATTGATCTTTTCTTTGTCTTGAGAATGAGCCATCGCCCAGTCACTTAATTTGCTGCGAAGTTCGACCAAACGTTCTTTCGGTGCTGTTGCTAGTTCATCGACCATGTATTGGAGCTGCCTTGAGTTGAGCTTTTTATTCTCCAGCTCAGCCTGGCTGCTGGTGATGAGGCCTAGGTCTGAGGCAAGGCTGACCGCAGGCCGTGAGACATCTTCAATTTCAATAGCATCCTTTTGACAGTGGATGTCCGTTAAAATTTTCTGATTGCGGCTTTCAATCGCGGTTAGTCTTTTATCATTCTCTCGGGCTTTCTTAGTGTTTAGGGACTCGAAAGCAACGTTTGGGCTGTTGGGGAATGGCTTACAAACCATGGCCCGGTCGTCATTTTCATCTCGGCTTGCGTCTCTATAAAACATCTGAAGAGTGATGTCTTTATTCGCTGCGATTGTGAATTGACTATTCGCTAGCTTAGAGAGGCTGACGCAAAGGTGGGCAGGGCCACAGAGTTTGCCGTCCTTCTTTGCAATTTCCCCTATGCAACTCCGTCCTTTTTGCTCTTGATCAACGATCTGGAAGCCAATGGACTTTTCGCAACCCTTGATCTTCGAGGAGGTCTTGGGCAGGAATTCAAAGTATTGGGCACATTCCGCTGGAATTTTCCCGAGCAGTGCGACCCGAGGGGTTGTGCCAGAAGTATCCAGTTTGGCGTTAAAGCTCGCACCGAAGTATTTTTCCATATCCTCCGGGGTGAGGTCGTCTTGGTGAAGGTCAAAGGCTTCCTCCTCAGGTGCGAACCTAGAGTCCATAGGGTCTAAATCGTTTTCATCTGAAGTAAGATCAAGCCCGTGTGAAAAGAGAGGCAAAGGAACTAAGGGGAACTTTTGTTTGAAACGTGAACCGGAAGAACTCGAAAGTTGTCCGTCTCTTAGAAGGTCGCTGATTTGCTCAGGAGAGAGTTTTGAAAGGATAGACTCTAAATCCAGTTCGCTATCGTCGGGTGTGATCTGGCTTCTTTTTGAATTGCTTTTGAGAGGAGATCCAAGCAATGATTTTTTCGACTTATTCTTGCGCTGCTCTTTTTGCGATAGGATAGCTATTGCAGTTTTAAAGATATTATTCTCTTTCCAGGTGGCGAC
>JANNCA010000323.1:0-11463 GCA_031386075.1 Oligoflexia bacterium | reverse complement strand
CTCAAAAATCCGCCATCGATCAAAATGGTTTTCTTAGAAGGAACTCCTTCCCCGTCAAAAGGGGTGGTTCCTGCGCCGCCTGGCAAGAGACCATCATTAATCAGGGTGATCAGTTCTGAAAACAAGATTTGACCCTGCTTTCCAGCAAGCATGCTTCGACCTTTGTCGATTTCTTCAGCAGAAAAACTGGTTGCAAGAAACTCGACTAAGTCTGCCACGACGGAGTTGCGAAGAATAGCTGGGCACTTGAAAGTAGGAGCTGGCTTTGCACCTAGCAGTTCTACAGCCCACTGCCCTGCTAAATGGGCGACGCTTCTAATATCCAAATTATCCAAGTAGTTCGAGAAGGTGTATTCACTCCCTACTTGACTATCCCCGTTGATTTCAGCTTTGCAAGAAACACTTGCCGAGAAGCCAGATTTTTTGTGGTGAATGTGTTCTCCATTTGAATCGACTAAATGCGTCTCAAGACAAGATTCAGAAATAGAGGCTAGCCGAACGGCAGTGATCCTTTTGTCAGATTTCCGACAATAATCCTCTAGATTTTTCGCCATTTTAATTTTCTCTGACAAAGGTAGATTGATACCTTGACTGTCAAAATTGTCCACGTGAGGATATACTGTGCTGCCAAAAGAATAGAATCCTACATTTTCATCTTCCGGCATGAGGGTTGCGATCTCCATGGCGTCGTCAACCGCACGTTGAATTGCTGTGTCTTCTAGTGAGGTGGTGAAGCTGAATCCTAGTTTTTTATCTTTGATCAGTCGGATCGATAACCCTACGTCTTCGGATCGAGAGAAGGTGTCAATTTCTTGATCCTTGGAATCTATTTGGGTAGACGTCCGATGTTCGAAATAGATTTCAAACTGGTCTGGATTCAGGCGTTCGAGTCGTTTGATGGCATGGGTGAGGGCAGGATGTCCTCGTAAAAAAGAGTGCATAGTTGAGGTCTCCAAAATTTCATTTCACGGTAACTTTACACCGAGACCCGTGTAAAGGTAAAATAGAAGGAGAAAAAGATTTCAGGACTTGATGTCTCAACGCAGACGTGAAATTTAGGGGCCGCAAGAACAATTTGATTCAAGGAAGGTGGGAACTCGAATGACGCAGCACGAAACAAGCTCTAGCAAAGAATCCTCCAGCGAATGGGCGAAGATGCTTGGAGATGGCAAAGTGGTCAAGGAATTTCGTAATTTTCACTGGGAGGGAACCTTTACTGATTATCTAGACACAGTGAAGAAGAATCCAATTATCAGTCGTAACGCCTTTCAGCGTATGTACGATATGGTCCTTTCCTGGGGGACCACTTCCTACGTAGAGTATAAAAAGAATATTATTCGTTATAAATTTTTTGATGATCCAATCGATCACGGTAAAGACGCAGTTTTTGGTTTAGATGTTCCACTGATGAAATTAGTCCACTTTTTTAAGTCGGCTGCTTTTGGTTATGGGACCGAAAAGCGGGTTCTACTCTTGCATGGGCCAGTAGGTTCAGCTAAGTCCACTATTGCTCGACTATTGAAAAAAGGCGTTGAGCGCTATTCTCGAACAGACGAAGGCGCTTTGTATACCTTTCGATGGGTGGATGATTCTAAAGGGGGGGATCATATTCTTGGGAATCAGACCGAAATGCCATGCCCTATGCACGAAGAGCCCTTGAAACTGATTCCTGAAGAACTTCGGCCAAAATTTATCGATGAACTCAATAAGGGAAATAAAACAGACTATAAAGTCACGGTGACGGGTGATCTTTGTCCGGCCTGCCGTCATGTTCAAAGAGAGTTCATGAAACGCTACCAAGGAGATTTGACGAAGGTTCTCCAGCACGTGAAGGTAGAAAGACTCTTGCTATCTGAAAAAGATCGCGTAGGAATTGGGACGTTTCAGCCTAAGGACGAAAAAAATCAAGATTCGACAGAACTGACGGGTGATATCAATTATAGAAAAATTGCCGAGTATGGTTCTGATTCGGATCCTCGTGCATTCAACTTCGACGGTGAATTCAATATTGCAAATCGGGGAGTGGTTGAGTTTATCGAAGTTTTGAAGCTGGATGTGGCTTTTTTATATGATTTACTAGGTGCTTCTCAGGAACATAAAATTAAGCCAAAGAAATTTCCACAGACCGATATTGATGAAGTGATTTTGGGTCATACGAATGAACCTGAGTTTAAGAAGCTTCAGAACAATGAATTCATGGAAGCGCTCCGAGATAGAACGGTTAAGATCGATGTTCCTTATATTACTAAGCTTAAAGAAGAGATTAAGATTTACGAGAAAGACTTTAACGCAAATAAGATTAAAGGAAAGCACATTGCTCCCCATACCGTAGAGGTGGCAGCTATGTGGGCAATACTCACCCGATTGGAGCAGCCGAAAAAAGCAAATCTTTCACTTTTGCAAAAGCTTAAACTTTACGATGGTAAAACCCTAACTGGCTATACAGAAGATAATGTGAAGGAACTCAGAAAAGAGGCTATTCGAGAAGGTCTCGAAGGAATTAGTCCTCGTTATGTCCAGGATAAGGTTTCCAACGCTTTAGTTAATGACAAGGCGGGTGAAGTCGGGTGCGTGAACCCATTTATGGTGATGAACGAACTGGAGGGCGGCTTGAAGCACCATGCGTTGATTGGGAGCGATGAGAAGCGCCGTGAGTATAAAGAGCTTTTGGCGGTGGTTAAGCAGGAGTATGAAGATATCGTGAAAAATGAGGTCCAACGTGCAATCTCCGCCGATGAGGATGCAATCGCAAAACTCTGCGCAAATTATATTGATAACGTTAAAGCGTACACGCAACGAGAGAAAATTAAGAATAAATATACCGGGCAAGACGAAGAGCCAGATGAAAGGCTCATGAGGTCAATTGAAGATAAGATTGATATACCAGAGAGTAGAAAAGACGACTTCCGCCGTGAAATTATGAACTACATAGGTGCACTTGCGATTGAAGGTAGAATTTTTGATTATAAAACGAATGAGCGGCTCCATAAGGCATTAGAATTAAAGCTATTCGAAGATCAGAAAGATACGATCAAGCTGACTTCTCTCGTGTCCAATGTCGTGGATCGATCCACTCAGGAGAAGATTGATGTCGTTAAAACTCGTTTGATTAAGAATTATGGGTATTGTGAAATTTGCTCAACCGATGTTTTAAACTTTGTTGCGAGCATCTTTGCTCGTGGTGATGTGAAGAAAAGATCATGATATACAATATCAAGCGAGATCATGCCCGTTTTAGAGCCATCGTGAAGGGTAAGATCAAGCAAGATTTAAAGAAATATGTCACTCATGGCGAAATGATTGGCCGCAAGGGAAAGGACATGGTGACCATTCCTCTTCCCCAGATCGATATTCCTCATTTTCGATTTGGAGATAAGGAGCAAGGGGGGGTTGGTCAGGGAGATGGAAAGTCCGGCGACCCCCTGGGCAACGGTGAGTCTCAGCCCGGAGAAGGTCAAGCCGGGAATCAGTCGAGCAACCATATGCTTGAAGTTGAACTTACTCTTCAAGAATTGGCTGAAATTTTAGGTCAGCAATTAGAATTGCCGAAGATTGAGCCTCGTGGACATAAAACCTTGAAGTCAAAAAAAGAGCGTTATACCGGAATTGCTAATCAAGGCCCTAGTTCACTTCGGCACTTTAAACGGACCTTCCGAGAGACCCTTCGGAGGCAAATTGCTACGGGAATTTACAATCCAGATAATCCTATTATTATTCCTATTAGAAAAGATATGCGATATCGTTCCTGGAAGACTGATGTGCGTCATGAAAATAATGCGGTCATTGTTTATATGATGGATGTCTCTGGGTCGATGGGTGATGAGCAAAAGGAAATTGTACGGACGGAAGCATTCTGGATTGATACTTGGTTGCGATCCCAGTACAAGGGGATTGAGACTCGCTACATTATTCATGATGCGACAGCGAGAGAGGTAGATCAAGACACCTTTTTTAGAACCCGCGAGTCAGGTGGGACATTGATTAGCTCAGCATATAAGTTGTGTGAAAAAATAATCGAGACTGATTACCCTCCTTCTGACTGGAATATTTATCCTTTTCATTTTTCTGATGGTGACAATTGGTCAGGTGAAGATACCCGGCTTTGTTTGGAAATTCTAGAAAAGACCCTCCTACCTGTGTGTAATGTGTTTTGTTATGGGCAGGTCGAGTCCCGTTATGGGTCTGGACAGTTCTATAAAGATCTCAAGGAACATTTTGGGAATCAGCACGATTCAGTGATTTTTTCCAAGATTGAGAATAAAGAAGGAATACTCCAGTCGATTAAGGATTTTTTAGGCAAAGGAAAGTGAGAACTCCATGTCTTCATCTGACTTTATCAGTAGTGATTTGACGCCGGAGTTAACCAAAGTTCGAGATCAAATTCGAAAATATGCTCAAGATTTTGGCTTGGATTTTTTCGAAGTGATTTTTGAAATGGTTGACCATGAGCAGATCAATTCTTTAGCCGCCCTAGGCGGGTTTCCTGTTCGTTATCCCCACTGGCGGTTTGGAATGGATTACGATCAGCTTTCTAAGGGATATGAGTGGGGATTGCAAAAAATTTATGAAATGGTGATTAACACCAATCCTTCTTACGCCTACCTTATGAAGTCAAATAATATTGTGGATCAGAAGTTAGTGATTGGACATGTTTACGGTCATGTTGATTTTTTTAAAAATAATTATTGGTTTTCTAAAACGAATCGTAAAATGCTCGATAACATGGCTAATCATGCTGTCAAGATACGTAACTATATGGATCGATATGGGCAAGATAAAGTTGAGGGGTTCATCGATCATTGCCTTGCAGTGGAAAATTTAATTGATCCTTTTTTGCCTTTTTCAATTCAAAAGAGAAAGGAACCGCAAGGGGAGGATGAAGCTCCTAAAAATATGGAACCGGGTCGAATTAAGTCCGATCGCCAGTATATGGATCACTACATCAATCCACCAGAGTTTTTAGATGAACAAAAGAAGAAGATGGAACTTCAGGCTCGAAAAAATAAAAAAAATCCTTCTGAACCAAAAAAAGATGTTCTTGCGTTTATGTTAGAGAATGCCCCCCTTGAACAGTGGGAGCAGGATGTGCTTTCAATGATTCGTGATGAGGCCTATTATTTTGCTCCTCAGGCTCAGACTAAAATTATGAATGAAGGATGGGCCTCTTATTGGCATTCTAGAATTATGACCGAAAAAGCATTAAAGGACTCCGAAGTGATTGATTTTTGTGATCACCATGCCGGAACGATGGCAATGCAGCCTGGCCGAATTAATCCTTATAAGGTGGGGATAGAGCTTTTTCGAGATATCGAAGAAAGGTGGAATCGGGGCAAATTTGGCAAGGAATATGAAGAATGCGACGATATGGTGATTAAAGCGAAATGGGATCGAAAATTAGGATTAGGTCGACAAAAAATTTTTGAAGTCAGGCGAGTTTGTAACGACGTGACTTTTATAGACGAGTATCTGACCGAAGAATTTGTTGAGCGATTTAAACTCTATACTTATGCTTTCAATCGTCGAACCAATCAGTATGAAATTGCTGAGCGGGACTTTAAGAAAGTGAAGGAGAAGCTGCTTTTTCAACTGACGAACATGGGGCAGCCGTTCATTTATGTGACGGATGGTAATTTTCAAAATAAGGGTGAGATGTTGTTGAGTCACAGGCATCAGGGGCTTGATTTAGATGTGAAGTGGACGCGCGAAACGATGAGGGCCTTGGCTGAAATCTGGAAACGTCCCGTGAACGTGGAAACTGAAGTCGATGGCCAAAAGAAAATTTTTACCCACCAAAATGGTGAGTTCTCAGAGAAGTTTTTGTAGTTACGGAAGTCACTCCTATTGTGACTTTAGATTTCTGTTCCCGGAGTACCCGTTCCAGAACTTTTAGACGACCAATTCAGGGGAAGGGGAGCTTCCAATTCGAGAAGCGCCCCTGATTTAAGCGGAATTTTGAGTCTCCAGGCATGGAGCCACAGGCGGTCTGAGGGGGGGCCCTTGTAGATCTTGTCGCCGATGATGGGCCATCCTTTGGTCGCAAGTTGGCATCGAATTTGGTGCATAACACCTGTTTCAATTTTAATTTCAAAATCTGCGAGAAGGCCTCTAAAAGACTGTAGGGAAAGGATGTCAGTAATAGCTGAATAGGGCTTGCCGCGGATTTGGTTTTTCCTAAAAGTGTTTTGGGATGTAAGGGCTATCATTTTTTTAACCGAGCGAGCATCATGTGCAATAGGAAAGTCGAGGCGGAGGGGTCCTTCCGATAAATTTGGCAAGGGGGCCGTCGGGCAAACCAGAGCACGGTAGTATTTTTGAATTTCTCTATTTTTCCAAACCTCGATCAGGCGATCAAATTCGATTTGAGTTTTTGCGAAGACGATCAGTCCGCTCGTTCCGGTGTCCAATCGGTGGAGGAGTGCAGGTTCGAGCGTTTTAAGTTTTCCATTCAAATGACGACCGATATTTACAATTTGAGGAAATCTTGAAACAGCGAAATCAACGGCTGTTGCCTTTTCTTCTGAGCGGAGGGGTGCTGATGGGGTTCCGGTAGGTTTATCCAAAACAAATAAATCTTCATCATCATAAATAATAGAAATCATAAAAAATCTTTAACTTCTTTAGTATTTAGGGACCTTGCAAGGTACATCGGGTTCTAGGTGAGCTGCAATAGGGGTTACGGAGCCTACGCCCGATCCTACAGAAACAGCGCTCAGGCCGCAACATCCTTCTGATGGGGTGTTGAGGTTGGCTTTACCAGAATTATTGTCGAAAGTCATGAGGCAATGGTAGCTTTTATCGGTACCGATTCCCCAGGTCGCGTCCTCGATATTGGCTGCAGGTGCTAAAAGAGGAAATCTTGGCCATTGAGTTCCGGGAGCGGTTGCAGAGGCTCGATTGGCAACTACTGTACGATCGCACGTCTCGCCTGTAGTGGAGTTGTCCCATGCAACAGAATTCGGGTGCAAGGCGTAGTAGGGCACTCCGGCTGTTTGGACGTTGCAAGCAGCTACCGCAGGGGCTGCTCCCGGGTAGCAGTATACGATAGGCGGACCGCCTACATAAGGAATATTAGGCAGGGTCGCTGCACAGGGTTGGCTGGCTGAATTTTTTTGTGTGTGAGAAGTGTACTGGGCAACTTTTCCCGAAGCGATGCCAGTGGAGGCTGGGGGATCCAAAGCCTGTAAATTATCATTTTGACTTGGATAGGACTCTGAGCACCAGGCTACGTTTCCTGTTGTGGGTTCCCTGACGAAGTGGAGGGGTGGGTCCTGAAGTGGTGTTGCTTGGGGGGCACAGGCTTGAAAGGTGGTGTCCTCTTCATAATGAGGTAAGAAGGGTTGCGTAGGGCGGACATATTCGTGTATCGGGCCAGTTCCACCATGGTTGATTGAGGCTGTTTGGTTGAAAAGATTGACAGTTGTTAGGGTAAATTGGCCTCCAGAATTGAGGATAGGGAATGTAGTAGAGCAAGATCCAGCACTGTTTGAAGTAGGTAGGGAATCTTGGTTAGGGAACTCGATGCCATCGATATTTTTTCCGTTCCAAGCGGGATCATTGCTTGCTACGTAGGCAGGGAGTGCTGTTTTTCCTGGAGCGGGCAAAATCGCAGGGTTATTGGGGTTGGTGCCGGCTACTCCAATTTTATCATAAAAGGAATAAGGGCAAGGTTTAGGGCCTAGCATAGTGTAAGGCTGAAGAGGGTTAGAATTACTGGGTCCTTTTACTGGACGATCGAGTACATAAATGGTGTCCACCCCTTGAGGTAAAGGTGCAGGGGCTCCCGTAGTATCAAAAAGTCGAGGGAAAATAGCGATATACTTTCTTAAACGAAAAGTTTGAACCAGCTGACCACTCGCGTCTTTAAAGTAAGAACAAGTGCCTTCTGAATTTGGAGCGGTTGCATAACCCAGGCAAGAATGAACGAATCCGGTGCCGGTTCCACTTGAGCCACCGGACCTACTCTGAGTAGGGGAAGGGGTAGAAATAGAGGAAGTAAGTCCTTGGCATGAGGTGTTGTTTGAAGCCGCGTCGTTGGTAATTGAGAGTTGGGTATTGGCCGCCACGCCTACAGAGAAAGTCGAAGAAGGACCCTTTGCGAGTGCAAAAGTAGCATCCAGGGGCCAAAATTTGTTTTGAGTGCCTACCGTTCCGTTATTGCCTAGAGCTTCCTTGACGAGGGGGCAATAAAAGCTGTCATTGAATCCATTAATACTTCCGCTTTCGGCGCTACCTACATAGAGGCTGTAATAATAATTCTGAGAAGAATAATCTGCAGGTGTGAGGTTTGGGCAGGAATCACTGGAACTAGTAGATCCTCCTATTTTTGCTACGCAAAATTGAGATCCGAGCATAATAGGGCCGGAGCTGGCTCCCGTAGTGGGCTGACTTTGAGTGATTGTTTTAGATTGGACGGACATTCCTCGTTGAAACATTCCGTAACACGAATAGTGAAGGATATTTGAAAAAGCACGTCCTTCCGAATCTGAAAAACTTCCGCTAGAGCCTGAAGAACTTTTGATATAGGAAAAAGTAGGAACATTAAATAACCCAAAGTCGGGATTGCTGTTGCCAGCAATGATTTTGACGTTGATTTGGGTTCCATCAATAATTTCGGAATTGAAGAGGCTAGGGGCAGCACACGTGACGACATTCGGTTGTATTGTGAGCAAGGGCTGTTGTACAAGGTGAGGGATCGACGAACCAGGATTGGGTAGGCCGGTCAAAGTACTGGTGCTGGTGCTTGCATTGACTTGCGTCCAGGAGAATTGGCAGTTGCAAGATTTAATCGTTTGAGAAGTGCCTGAAGTTCCCAGATTACAGTGATTGGAAATGGGAGTACCAGAAGAGGCCGTATTGAAAAAAATGGAAGCGATCACATTAGCTGTGATTCCAGTGGAATTTGTACCTGTCCCCGAACTATTGCTTGGGTTAGAGTTGGTCGTGATTGAAACCGTTGATATGAGGATGTTTCCTTGGCTGGCAGAGGTCGTTCGTCCTGGAGTTCCTGAGGCTCCCGTTGAGATTTGATTAGAAAGTTTCTTTAGAGCAGAGTTTGTGCAACCCGTTAATGTAATGAAAATTCCCAAAAGAGCCACGAGTTGGGTGGGTGGGGGCAAACAAAATAAATTTAGGTTTGTTACCTTGATCTTCTTCATTGTATTTAGCACAAGTGTACCACCTAATTGGGTTGAAGAACACAAACTGGGAAAGCAACAGGACTTTTTGGATTGTCCGCTGGAGGATCTCCATTGGTTCCGACATCATGCTGCTTCATGTCATAAGAAAGCAAATTTCCGCTGAGGCACGCTGGATTACTGGGATCTGCAAAGGTGCAATCAGAGGCTAATTTAAATCTCATGGGTTGATAAGGTAGAGCTATGCTGGAACCCAATTGCATATTCGCAGTCGTGACTCCGGGAGGTGATACGACAAAGAGGTAGTCAAATCGAGAGCCTCCTACGTCTAGATTGGTCGTGACAATATCGTTGGGAACTAAAATAGTGGGATTCGTACCCTGTCCTGTACCAGCCCTTCCCGTTGCGGTATCGGTAGTGAAAGCAGGGTTTTGCACAGAGCAGAGGTTGAGAGGGTCGGTAACTGGTTTGAGGTTGTTCGATCCACACCCTACTTGTTGGGCGTTCGGGTAGGTTGTTGAGTTATGAGCGTAAGGTAGCTCAGCCTCCCACACATCGTATCCATTGCAGCCGGGACCAGGGAAAACACCATTGGACGAAAAACAAGTGTCTGACCGGCCCGGGCTTTGAAGTCGGGAACAAACAGAGGCATTGATCCAGCGATCAGCGAGAAAAATGGTCTTGCCATTCACTTGTGTTTTTCCGGTGGGATCTACGTTTTTGAGTGCTAAAGAATACCAGTCTTGGGTCACATCTCCTGCTGAGGCATGGGTCTTCTCTAGGTAACATCCTGTATAAATTGGGCTGTACACAGTGGGAGAACTTGCTACGGGCCAATCCCCCGGGTTACAGACGATTCCGGTAACCTGGGAAAGCATTCGGCCACTGGCTTGGCTATTTCTTTGGGGTAGGGTGGACCTGAAAAGCCAAAGTTTCATCCAGTGGAAGTTGGCGGGAATCGTGATGCTCGAGTCTGGACAGGTTTCAGAACCTGTTCCAATTCCAACGGGAACTGGAGGTGCCCCGTATCCTAGCGGTGCCTTTGCAAAAGTCGTGAATTGAGTAGTGGAGGTGTTGATCAGGGGTGCCATAAAGCCATTGACGGGTACGGTAAAGATGCCGCCTTGCTTTTTAGCAAGGTAGAAAGTGGAGCGATCTACCGGGCCTGAAGCAGGATAAATAATGCTGTTCGAGCCAAGGGGTGCTTTGCTGTAAATAGTTAGGTTCACTTGATTCGTAGAAATATACTGCGAGATCGGGCTAGCAGAATTGTTAGAGTCTCCAGTTAAATAAAGATTTGGATTTAAAACAGAAGGGCAATTCCAATTCTGAAGCCCAGGAAGATTAGTAAATCCGTCGACAAGCGCCTCGGCAGATAGGCCTAAATTGGTGGTGTAAAAATCCAATGGGTAGGTGAGATGAGCGTCCTCTGATTGGAACGGATCATACATTCCTGATCCGACATCGAGCATATAGGGAATGGTTTGAATGTCTCGGCATTGAAATCGAGTGGGTAAGACAAAGTTTTTTGGATTCGAAGAATCAAAAGAAATACCAGCGGTTGCTAAGTTAAAGTTAATTTTGTTGCTAAAGGTGTCGTTAGAGGTGGCGTGAATCGCGATATTAAATGAAGTTACGCTGGCGGGTATGGCTGCATAGGAGCAGCGGACCAAGTTTTGTTCTGCATAAGAAATAGGGATGTCCACCTGAAGGTTGGGGGTTGAAGCGGTGCTATAGAAAAATGAACAAAAACAAAGAGAAGAAGTGCTGCTTACAGTGCTTGGAGTTCCATTGTTCGCGTTGGTTGTCCCTGCTTGGCAAAGACTTCCTAGATTATTAGACCCATCCCCGATTAAAGCTAAGGTGGCCGGGGTAGAGGAGGAGGTGTCAAGGACGACCCGGCTGAGTTTGAATGCGGCTGTACCGTCTGTTCCGGTTCCCGAAGCAGAAGGAGGAGCGGTAACAGTAATTCCAGGACCCGATAGGACCTTGGAAAGATTGCTAGTGCAACCCACGAAAAAAAGGATAGGTATGACTCTAATTAAATGCCGCAATTGCTTTCGGTCCTCTCTGTGTGGGTCTTTACAGGCAGGAGATGCAAAATCTATGCATATTATAGAAAAACCTTATATAACAACAGTAATAAATTATCTAAAAAATTTATTACTGTTTATTTTTTAATTATAAATTAATATTTTATTTTATTTTTAATTTAAACAATTAAAATAATTCATGAATTAAGTGGAGTACATCCAGGCGTAGAACTTATGGTCAGTGTATTGTTTTTATTCAGTGACGAAGTCAACAGGCCACAGTCCCTAATTGTTCC
>JANNCA010000287.1:0-7376 GCA_031386075.1 Oligoflexia bacterium | reverse complement strand
CGGTTCAACAGATGTACGGCCTTCATACATATGAAGATCGCTACCGCAAATTCCAGCTGTCGAGATTCGAATCACAGCGTCCGTCTCGGTTTCAATACGTGGGTCGTCCACTTCCTCTACTTCGACTCTCATAGCATTCTTATAAACAATGGCTTTCACTGTTATACCCTACCTTACTATTAGTTTTTCCCTTGAGTACTGCAAGCCGGGGACCACGAGGTAGGTAACCCTAAGAAAAACCAACCCGTCTTCTAACTCATTTTTAAGAAAGCGAAACTCTTGCATTTTTTCTCGAAGCAAAAACTTGTTTTGAACAATAATGAAAAACCTAGACACTCTGCTGGACGACCTTTGCTGAAGGGACTGTCGCCCCCTAAGCGACGCGGTCTTTTTGGTAAGCTTCACCTGCAGAAGACACATCTCTTGCGCCATTCTGATTCAAAACGTTTTCTGCCTGAGATGTCCACTCAGCATTATCACAGTGAACAGAGAGAAGAATTCCTCCCGTTTTGACAAAATCTTCGTAACGCTTCGCCTCATACTCAGGAATTCCCATCCCGATCAGGGCACCGCTAATTCCACCCACCACCCCACCGAGCCCTGCACCTGCAAGTGCTGCCATAATGGGACCGGCAGCGATAAAGGGACCTATGCCGGGAATGGCCAAAGCTCCGATTCCAGTAAGCCATCCTAATGCGCCTCCGACCGCTACCCCTGCTGTTGCTCCGGCTGTAGTACCCTCAGGAGCTTTAGTCCGTTTTTCTTGGGCAAATTCCTGGGTACTGCTCGAGTCAGACATAAGAACAGAAATGTCTGAGTTACGGAATCCAGCCAATTTAAGGGCATCCACTGCGCGATCCAAAACAGGACGTTCATCAAAAACTCCAAACACAACAGAATTTCCTTCTTGCATACTTTTCTCCTTGTTCTGATTAAAAGACTAAATTAAATAAAAATTAGTCCTTTCTTTTTCTAAGTAACCTGAGTCTGTTAAAGACACTTTTTCGCTATATGTAACTATTTTCACATTGTGTCCGTAACTAGACAAACTCTTGACTTTTACAATGTATTGAATAATTTTCTTTGTAGCTTTCAAATTAGAAGAATTATCAAATATCTGTTCATTTGTTATAATATTAAGAATAATTAAATAATAATTTATTTTAGAATTACCAACCGAAAGCCATGCATCTGAATTTTCATGCAGACCCAGGCCAAATCTAAACGATAGAACAAGTGGACACAAAATCATGAGCTCTACTGGTTTTGAGCCATACACGACTTTAAAAGTTCTGAGAGCCATTTGAGTGTCTCAATTTTTTACCTCAGTTTAAATATTATATCCCTGACATTAGAAAACTAATGACACCATTTGACTTAGGTAGTCACAAAAATCAAAAAATTTAGTCATAAATCTTAATTTAATGTAAGCAAATTACATTCCTTTGAACAACCTAACGACAAATAGTTCAATCATTTCGGCATAACGCAATACTTAGATTTGCTATTATTTGAGATCCTGATCGAGTAAACTGAAGACAATGGGAAAACCCAAGTCTAAGAAATCTTCCAAAAAAACACCGATGAAAGCCTACCAGTCTTTCGATCAGTGGGCGAATGACCAAGACCCTAAGCACCAGAAGCTCATCAGACTGCTTCGAAAACTTGTAAACAAAACGGCTCCCACTCTTTCCGAAACGGTCAAATGGGGCAACGGATGTTGGGTTGGCCAGGAGTGGCCGGTCATCTTCATCTTCGCCGGTTACGATATTCTACAGTTTGGTTTTTTTGGTGGCTCATCTTTATCGGACTTGGATCCACAGAAACTTTTGAAAGGAAACGGAAAATTCGTAAGACAAATCCCGCTACAAACACCATCAGATATCAATGAAATTGCATTCAAGCGACTGATCAAGAAAGCCACTCAGTACGAACGCGATGGTTAAAGTTGACCCACCCCTTCGGCAAGCACTCAATCCCCGACAAAAGACGGCAGGTGGTTCAGAGTTCTGGTCAAGTATTTCAAATGACATTTACAGATATTAAGATTACTTAATGATCACAAAAAAATACTGGCATTGTGCTCAATCTTCAATACTAATTTTAAATTCAAAGTGGCATATTGTTTTAACTGAATTTAGAATATATCCAGATTCTGATGCTTTTCGTGCAAGTAAAAGAGCTCGTTCCTGATTTGAGGGTGCAACTATAGATCTCAAGATTACCTTTTAGGGCAAGGCGTTCAAGAAAATGCTTTTCGGCGCTAAAGATTTTGATCTCGCGCACGAAAACATTTTCTTGAACGCTATATCGTTGTGCAAAGAAAAAAATCTTTCATTATCGGAAGTTTCTTTTCATCGAGATCAACAATTAATTTTGAATTGACTTCAATACTTTTGAAAATTAGTTTTGAAATATCAGCGTAAACTTTAAAAGTAGCTATAAAACAATTTGCAAGAGCTGCATTATATAGGTCCTCAGGACTGCAGGAACCACCTGGACCCATGAATTCTGGAGGAACTGAAATATTTAAATGATCAAAAGTCAATTGAGTCTGCCAATTAGCCTGAATGCCCTGGGTTGCTATTGTCTCGGATTTAAACTCGATGGGATATCGAATCACTTTAAATTCCCACGATCAAACTTTTCTTCGCAATAGGGACTCTGAGCACAATCTCTAGATTTTCTAGGCAAAAAAGGCCTTAGATGAGCAAAAATAATATATCCCTGGCCTAATATAAAATGAACAACTGGTCTCTTTGACAGGCGAGCAAGCCATTGATATCGAGGTAAAATTTCCCAAATAGCAATGAATGCATCTACTCCCGTTTTTATTTCTCCTCGAGCAGTTTTTACATGCATTACCCGATGAACAAAAGACGGATCGAGGCCTTCATTTTTTGCTTTGAAATCCGGAAGTGTAATATCAATAAATTGAATTTTTTCACCCACAGATTGCTTTCTATAGTGTTTAATTTCTCTCGAACAAAGCGGGCACAGACCATCGTAGTAGACTCGAAGAGTTTGGTTTTGAAGCAATGACTTGATCTCCTATGGGTGTTCATACTACTATGAACACATGAAACTCTCAAGAGTTCTCCTTGCCTAAAAAGTCTGAAAAAAGAAATTGCAGCTTAAATTGATCCGACTGGCAGATTCGAGTGGAAAGTCAAAACAATACTATGCCGATCCAAATGTCTTTCAGGTGATCGTAGAAGTCCTTAACAAACGAGAGAGACGCCTCATCGAAAATGCTCAGAAAGCTCACCAACGCTTGACGCAATCATTCAATGATCGCAACTCAAATTCTGATTGCATTGAACTTTCACGATTGAGTCAACTGGGTGAAACCATTAGAATTGCCCTAGACGGCCTATTATTTATAGTCAACCATTTCAACGATCATGAGTCCCAAGATTTTTCTACTCTAAATAAATTGAAAGTAAAATGAGAGTCCTTTTTTTACATGTAATCAGTTGCGCTTGGATGAGTGGACTCATTTGGGTAATGCAGGTACTGCATTACCCTTTCTTTGCAAAAATTAGGGAATCTGAATTTGCAAACGCTCACTCATCTCACACCCATCGAATCATATATCTCGTTGGCCCACCCATGTTCATAGAAGTGATCACTGCAATAATTTTAATTCGAGACACAGATGAACCTATTTTATTTGTAATTAATTTTATTATGATTATTTTTATTTTGATGAATACCATTTTTTTTAGCATACCCATTCACAATGGACTTAGATTAATTCAAGATTTTAAGAAAATAGAACTGCTCGTGTTGACGAATTGGCCAAGAACCATTTTATGGAGCCTTCGACTCATACTATTAACGATCTATTTGGCAAAAAAATTATCTCCTCCTTGATATTTTAAGAAATTGATCAGACTTCAGCTTGAATTTTAAAGACTAGTCCTGAAAACTTGTACTTTTTTTTCAGCTTCACATGATGATTCCATTGCGCCATCTAAACGCCACCACTGAATCAAATTTTCCATTGCGTCTCCAGAGCATAAAAATTCAAACCTCACGAAAGTTCCTATCAGGAGGTCGGTAGGTTAATGGGGGGTTGGGGTATTCGCGTGTTCAATATCTCTCATCACCTCTTTCACGTGGTGAGATGGATCTACGTCATCATAGAATCGGATCACCTGACCACTCGGCCCTATCAGTATGCTTTGTCTCTTCACAAATCCAAGCACAGGCATAGTTCCTACACCATAGGACTGGGCGAGACTTCCGTCTGAATCGACCAAAAGATCAAAGGGTAGCTTATATTTAGAATGGAACTCATGATGGCTCTTTACTCCTTGGCGGGATACCCCTAAAATCACTGTGTTCATTTTTTTCAACTTCGAATACTCATCTCGAAAATTACAAGCTTCCTGAGTGCACCCTGGGGTATCATCCTTTGGATAAAAGTAAATGAGCACATTCTTCCCTTTAAAGTCAGAAAGACGGACTTGTTCCCCCACCTGGTTCTTAACAGTAAACCCAGGAGCGACGTCTCCCGGCGCTATTCCCATTAAAAGTGGAACCAGCATGAGACTTAAAAAAAATAGAACATTTTTTGTGTATCTTAGATTTGCCATAAGGAGGGATATCTCACCCTTAAACCGAGCTGTAAACAGCGACTTCAGAAGAAATTGACTTTCAGATAGGCCAGTATATACTGGTATATACCATGTTCTTAGATCGACTCATTGCGGCATTTGTTACTCACCAAGTGGACTATGCCCTCGTTGGGGGATACGCTGTGGCACTCCACGGAGCTATTCGCGGCACTCTAGACATCGATGCCGTCATCGGCCTCACCGAAAGCCAATACCTCCAGGCCGAAAAAGCACTTTTAGAGCTCGGACTTGAATCTCGTTTACCCGTCCGAGCAGCAAGAGTTTTTCAATTTAGAGAAGAGTACATCCAGGAGCGAAATTTGATCGCATGGAACTTCTTTAACCCTCAAAATCCGATGGAATCTGTCGATGTCATTTTAACTCATGACCGTCATCAAATGCGAACAGTGTCTATTCAAGGCGCTGGAATGACTTACCAAGTAGCCTCGATTCCTGATTTGATCCGAATGAAGACAGAAAGTGGCCGCCCCCAGGATCTGGCAGATATTGAGGCATTGAATAAGATATTGAATGTTCAATTGTCTCAAGGAAAAAAATAAATCAAAATGAACTCTTTTAGAACAATCCAATACTTTAGCGACGAATATTTAGATCAATGCAAGTCCATCAAACCAGAACAAATTATCAAATTCTTAGAAGAATTTCAAACCCTTCACCTAAAATCAAGACCTATAAACAAGGCCCTAAGTGAACCTGCAAGTGTAACTTCAATCGAATCACCCGCTCGAACGCCTGCACTCCAAAAATCTGAAAAGTCTAAACTGATCAGCATCAAAATCCCCGAAGACCTACTCAGCGAGTTCAAAAGCAAGGCACAGCTCAACGGCATTGCCTACCAAACCCAAATCAAGAAACTCATGCGGGGATGGATCTAAAAACTAAATGATTATTTTTTTTAAAAATTAGGTTTATTTTTTCGCTCACCTTAGCGATGTTGCTTGATATGAGAATTCTTCTTACGGGCGCTACTGGCTTTATCGGTAAAAATCTCCTCATCCAACTCTTTAAAGGAGGGCATGATCTAGTTCTCCTGAGTAGAAATGCTTCAAAAACATTGCAGAACCTGGATGTCCCCTGCGAAGTGATTGAATGCGACCTCACGAAAGAATCCCCTCCCCTGTCAGTTTTTACAGGCCCAATACCCATCGATGGAGTCATTCACCTTGCCGGCGAATCGATCGCCGCAGGTCGATGGACAAAGGCTCAGAAGAAAAAAATTCAAGATTCCAGAACAATCGGGACCCAAAACTTAGTCAAAGCATTCACACTGCCAGGCGCCCGAGCACCCAAGGTATTCGCCTCCGCTTCCGCCATTGGATTTTATGGCGACAGGGGAAACGAAGAACTCATCGAAAGTTCGAGCCCAGGCCAGGGATTTCTAGCCGATGTTTGTCAAGAATGGGAAAGAGAAGCAAACTTAGCTTCTAGCAAGAATACCCGAGTCGTCAATCTCCGCCTGGGAGTGGTTTTAGGGCAAGAAGGGGGAGCTTTTGCTCAAATGATAAAACCTTTCGCTCTTGGAGTCGGTGCAAAACTAGGCTCAGGGCAACAGTGGATGAGCTGGATCCACGTTCATGATGTGATCGAAGCCATTCAATGGATCTTAAAAAATGAAGCCATTCACGGGGCCGTCAATCTCGTGGCTCCTCACCCAGTGAATAATGAAGAACTCACCCACCGTTTAGCGACAACTCTCAACAGACCTGCTTGGTTCAAGGCCCCGGCAGAAGTCCTTCGGCTTGGATTGGGTGAGATGTCTACGACACTCCTGAATAGTGCACGGGTTTTGCCAACTCAATTGCCCTCTTATGGATTTAGATTTGCCTATCCGACCCTAGAAAGTGCCTTGAGTGAAATGACTTCTGAATTTCCGAATCAGATTTTCGAGGCGTTTCAATTTATCGAAAAACCGATTTCAGAAGTTTTTGAATTTTTCTCGGATGCCAAGAACTTAGAGACCATTACTCCGCCGTGGCTCAAATTTAAGACACTCAGTCAGTCCACTGAAACAATTCAAACTGATACCAGAATCGAATACCGCCTTGTGGTACACAGAATTCCAATGCGTTGGAAAACCCAAATTCACGATTGGAAAAAAAATAAATCCTTTATTGATGAGCAAATTCAAGGTCCTTACTCTAGGTGGTATCACACTCATCAATTTGAAAGCATTCGAGGGGGTACACTCATCCGAGATCACATTTCCTACCGATTACCCATGGGTTCTATTGGCAATTGGATGCTCGGGTCTTTCGTTAGGAAAGATGTCAGTCAAATCTTTGCATTCCGAAGAGCTAAGATTGCGGAGATATTCAAGAAATGAAGAATACTCATCGACCCTACGGGATCCATTGGTTTCGACGCGATCTCCGTGTTGTTTCAAATCCCGCTTTGGGACAGAACTTCAAAAAGCACGAAGGCCGAGTCGTAGGGGTGTTTTTTTTCGACTCAGAATTCCTCTCTCGCCCGGATTTTTCTCACAATCGGTTCGGGTTTTTTCTAAAAACTCTCAAAGCACTGAAGGAAGAAATGCTCGAACTCGGCGGGGATCTTCTAGTGCTAGACTCCGGGCCTCTGGAAGGATTTGATCGACTATTCGCAGGATTGCTCTCTGCCGGTAGTCCTTTACCTCTCTTATGTTCCTTTAATCGAGACTATGAGCCCTTTGCACGAACAAGAGATGCATCCATCCAGCAATTCCTCTCTAAAAAATATGATATTGAAACCCTGACC
>JANNCA010000208.1:0-8571 GCA_031386075.1 Oligoflexia bacterium | reverse complement strand
CAACCGTTTGAAGGTGTTTCGACCTCCTTGAATCAATTGAAGGATTTGGGTTTGCAATTGGGGATTTTGACTTCGAATTCAAAGGTGAATGTGAATCGATTTTTGGCTTCCAATAATCTCGAAGTTTTTGATCTCATCCATTCAGGTGCAAGTGTTTTTGGCAAAAGTAAGGTGATTAAAGGTGTTTTAAAAAAACTCAATTTAACTCGGCAAGAAGTTATTTATGTAGGCGATGAGACTCGAGATATTGAAGCTGCACAGGCAGCGGGGATCCGGGTGATTTCAGTCAGCTGGGGGTTTAATACAAGGGAAATTTTGAGTCATCAGGGTCCCGATTTTTTGATTGACGCCCCTCATCAGCTTGCCGAAGTTTGTCGAAATTTGATCCACTCAAGTGATGCATTGATCCAAGAATGACGGCAAGTTCTGGATCGGGTTCTGTTGCGACTTCAGATCCCTTGTTCCCGGAGTCATCAGAACCTGATCCAGAACTTGCCTTTTAATCAGAGATGGTCAGTTATCGTTACTAGGATTTCCTGCGTCATTTGGACTCATAGTGGCTCTGGTGCCCGGTTGTTGAGTTGTACTGGATTCATTTTTTTTAAAATACTGGGTGGAAGTTTCTTCAGATAGAGTTGGTTTTGGACTATGACGATTTTTAGCATTTAGATCGGGCGATGTCATTTCGGAAATACCCGGTTGCCCAGGCGAAGGTAATACTATTTGTGGAACTGCGTCAGTAGATGGATTACCCATCATGTCGGCTTTGGCAGATAAAGAAAAGACTGCAAGTGAAGCCAAAAACAATCTAAACAATAAAGTAGAATGTAATTTACAATTTGTCATAAAATCTCCATGAAAAAAGGGATTCATATCAATTATTGAGTGAGAGATTTTTTGAGTGCAATGGACATTCCCTATTCTTTTATTTGCTGTTTTATTTATTGTTTTCGATGAAATGCGATATACGCACCACCTAATAAACCAGCTTGATTACGGAGTGAGGAAGTTTTAATTTTTGGAATCAAGTCTTTTGAGCGAGCAAGGAGTTCTCTTAAGTTTTTTTGAGTGGCTTTTAGGAATAAATCTGCCGATTTTGCAAAGCTTCCTGTGAAAATGATGATCTCCGGGCCGTAAATTCTAGCGTAATTGTGAATCGCTGCGGCCAAAATTTCTGCGTACTCTTCAAATGCTGCTAAAGCGACTGGATCGTGATGGCGAGCCAAATCGGTTATTTCTTCGGCTGACAGGGGGGTGTCTAAATTGCCTTGGATACGAATTCGTGCGCGATTCGTAAAGTTTTTCCCCGAGAGAAAAGCTTCTGCGCAGCCCCAGTTGCCACAGCCACACGGTGCTGATCGATCTCCTTGTCGAATAATGATGTGCCCCGCCTCTGGGTGCATCTGTTGACCTCCTCGCACAAGCTGTCCATTACAAATAATTCCGGTACCCAATCCAGTTCCAAGTGTCAGCATCATGGAGTTTTGGTATTTTTTGGCACTTCCAATCCAATGCTCTGCTAAAATTGACGCGGCCGCATCATTTTCTAAAAAAACGGCGCATTTGAATTTTTTCTTCAGTATTTCTACGAGAGGAACTCTTCCCCAGGTCCCTTTTGCGTCGCGGAAATTTGTGGGGTCTAGGAGCACGCCCTGTTCAGAATCCAAAGGTCCCGCGGACGCTACCCCAATTCGAGTGATTTCAGGGAATTGGGATAAAAAAGTTTGACCTAAATCAAAAAGTTGATTGAGAACAGCTTTCTTTCCTTCATGAAAAAGTGCAGGTATACGAACCTCTTGAAGGAGGCGACCTTGACGATTGACTACACCCGCCGCAATTTTTGTTCCCCCGAAGTCAAAAGAGAGGACTTTCTGAGTCATGTTTGAGGATGTAACATAGAGAGAATGGGAAATAGAAAAAATATCTCAGTTGAAGTCGGCAGCATTTTGGTGTTTGCCTTGGGGTTATTTGCGATGTTGGCATTGGTGACCTACCATGCCAATGACTCTTCTTTTTTTAGTATATCCATGAGTGCACCTCAGAATGCCTGTGGTCGAGTTGGAGCTTATTTTTCTTCACTGATTCTAAATAGTTTTGGACTAGGCAGTTTTTTATTGCCGGCTGCCTTGTTTTTTGTAGCAGCAACGATTCACAAGCAGAGAGGGATCACTCCAGTGTTGGGCTCATTAGGAGGAATGACGGTGGCGGTGAGTGCACTGACCGTTTTTCTGGCTTTGCAGTGGAGAGTTTGGACTTTTGGGGGTTCCCAGCTTCTGACCGGAGGAGCCTTTGGTGCGTGGGTCGCAGACGGATTACTTCATGAACTGAATTTTTTGGGATCTTCTTTGGTGACTTTTGTCATTTTCAGTGTCGCAATGGTGGTTTCGACTCCCGTGAGTTTTGCGCACTGGGGCGCCAAAGTGATGGTAGCTATTTTTATTGTTGCTGGGCGCCTGATGAAACTCATTTTTTCATACTTACTTTACGTGGGGGGTCTTTTTACAGTCAAGCTTGCGCGATCAGTCGCAAATCGGTTTCAACTCTTTTTTCGAACACTCAATCAATCTTTGACGCGGCATTCGAAGACTCGTTATTCTAAGCCTTACGAAGTTCCAGAGCTGTCGCAAAACGAGTGTCTTCCGAATCTAACTCCCCATTCAGAACCTAAAGAATTGGAGCTTGTGAGTTCCGAAGAGGCCACTCCTGGGGCAATTGTAAGTTCTGATGAAAGTGAAAGTTCAATTAAGATTCTTCCCCGTGAAATCGATCTGAATGTTCAAACTCCTTCAAAGGTGGCTCGGCCTTCACAGGGCAGAACGAAACGAGGACAGTGGCAGCTTCCCACCGTTGAGTTTTTAAAAAAGCCCCCATCCGTCGAGTCCTCTGTGGATCGAGAACGTTTGATCGCTAATTCTCAAATTCTCAGGCAGAAATTTGCAGATTTTGGAATCGATGGGGAAGTAACCGCCGTTCGGCCTGGGCCCGTCATTACCCTATACGAGTTTAAACCTGGGCCAGGTGTGAAGGTTTCTCGGATTGCCTCATTGGCGGATGATTTGTCGATGGCCTTGTCCGCGCAAAGTGTCCGAATTCTAGCTCCGCTTCCTGGCAAGTCAGTAGTAGGAATCGAAATTCCTAGCGAAAATCGAGAGACAGTTTATCTTCGAGAGTTTTTACAGCACCCAGATTTCTACGGCCAAAAGCATGGCATTCCAGTCGTTATGGGAAAGGATATTGGTGGCCAAACCTATCTGTCTGATTTGGCAAGAATGCCCCATCTTTTGTGTGCTGGCCAAACAGGGTCTGGAAAGTCCGTATTCATGAATGGACTGATTTGTTCTCTGTTTTATCGGTTTACCCCCGATGAGCTGAGAATGATCTTAGTAGATCCAAAATTTATTGAATTTCGATCGTATCAAGATATTCCGCACCTACTCCTTCCGGTAGTGGACGATCCCAAGCAAGCGAGCATTGCATTGAAGTGGGCTGTTCGCGAAATGGAGCGGCGCTATCGCATTTTAGCTAAAGTAGGTGCCCGCAATCTTGCCAGTTTCAATCAAAAGGTAGAGGAGATGGGTTGCGGAGTCATGCAGGATCTACTTTTTTCAGAAGATAATCAGTCGGATTCACCGCCGTCCACAGCGAGTGGGGGAGATTGGATTGAGGCCTTCGAGCCGGATGACTCGGGAGCTCCTCGGGTGAGTAAACTGCCATATATTGTTATTATTATCGATGAATTAGCTGACCTGATGATGATTGCAAAGAAGGAAGTTGAAATATCGATAGCTCGAATTGCACAGAAGGCTAGGGCTGCTGGAATTCATTTAATTATTGCAACCCAACGACCTTCTACAGACGTCATTACGGGGCTGATTAAAGCGAATTTGCCGTCTCGAGTTTCATTTCAGTTGGCTAGCTATGTAGATTCAAAAACGATTCTAGATCGGGCGGGTGCTGAGAGACTCCTTGGGCAGGGGGATATGCTTTTTATTCCACCGGGAGTATCTCACAACCTGAGGCTGCACGGGGCGTTTCTTGATGACGAAGAAATAGGGAAAATCACGTCTTTTCTGAGGGCTCAAGGCAAGCCCACCTATCGGGGTGAAATTCTGTTGGCTGAGGCAGGGGATGAGGAAGAGGGGGATGGTCAGGATGCTGCTGACCAAGATGACGACCTCTTCCAAGAGGCAATTGAACTTGTAAAACACTCTCGACACGCTTCCGCCAGTTTTCTCCAAAGGCACTTGAAGGTGGGCTACAATAGAGCTGCGCGAATGATTGAGACCATGGAATCTCGGGGAATTGTGGGACCCCAGGATGGTGCTCGACCCCGTGAAGTCCTGATGCGTGAGTGAAAGTTCTGGATCGGGTACGGCTGCTTCTGATAAGTTCTGGCTTATGGGTTATCCCAATCGGTTGACACTCCTCATGTTCCTATCGTTGTTAGAGTTGATGCTAGAGTTTGGACTGCCGCATCGGGTATTTGCGGAAGAAGAGCACCAGAGCTCAGATAGCGCAGGTTTGTTAAGGCAGGCTCAGAATCCAGGAGTTCCATCCGTTGGTCATTCGGTCCCCCCTGAACAAACAGGTAAACCGGCTCCTGTTGTAGCAAAAAAATCGAAAGGTAGAATTTTACGTGAAAAAGAAGCAGAAGGTACCCAAGCTCCCAATCGCTTCAGCACGGATATCATCTTCAAAAGCAAGTATGAATTCGACGGAAAGTCCCTCGAAGTCGATACGGATTGATCGCCCATTTCCACTCCCGGCTTATGTGAAGGAGGCTCTTCAAAAACTAGATGACGAGGGACATGTTGCCTATGTCGTGGGAGGGGGCGTTCGAGATTTTCTTTTGAATCGAGAATCCAAGGACTATGACATTGCCACAAGTGCGCTGCCTGAGGAGCTATGCCGGCTTTATCTCAATGCGGTGACCGTAGGAAAGGCCTTTGGCGTGATCAAGGTTCCGATTCAGGCATCTTCTTTGTGCCTTGAGATTGCCACCTTTCGGCAAGATTTAGAATATCAGGATCACCGTCATCCACAGAGAGTTGTCTTTTCCAAGCCAGGCGAAGATGCACGGCGGCGGGACTTTACTATTAACGCACTTTTCTATGATCCCAAGACTTCTATTATTTTAGATTTTACAGGGGGGTTTGATGATTTATGTCAGGGAGTGATACGGGCTATCGGGCATCCAAGTGACCGTTTTAGAGAAGACGCGCTCAGACTTTTGCGAGCTGTCCGGTTCAAGGTCCGTCTAGGGTTTGTAATTGAGCAGCAGACTCTCGAGGCGATTCGACTTCGGGCTCGACTCATAACAAAAATCAGCTCGGAAAGAATTCGTGATGAACTTAATTTGATGTGGACCGGGCCTAAGCCCGACGAGGCAGTTCAATTACTTTCTGAGTTAGGGCTACTGACTTTTGTTTTGCCGGAGGTCGAAGCGATTCGTAAAATGGACCAGAACGTGTTGGGTAAACCAATTGAAATGACTTGGGTTCATCTATTGAGGACCTTACGGTTTTTATCTCAGCAAGATTTCCTTCGGACCTCTTTGTTGTTTTGGGTCGCGATCCTTCATGAGGTCGGTAAGCCCATTGTTTCTAAGCTCAACGAAGGAAAGAATTTAAATGGGCATGAGTTAGAGGGGGCTAAGATCGCGTATAAAATAGCTTTCCGTCTCAAGATGACCCGGGAGGAATGTCAGAAAATTGCTGTGATGATCGGAGATCATTTAAAATTTAAAGACGTCTTTCAGATGCGTGAGTCGACCCTTCAGCGCTTTATTCGTCAAGATCACTTCGAAGAGCTTTTAGCTTTTCACAAGGCCGATGCGTTGGCAACCGATGGTAACCTTGCGTATTATGAATTTTGTTCTGCTAGGCTAGAGTCTATCAAAAAGGCACCTCCCATGGACTTTTATAGGCTGGTTGATGGAAGAGACTTGATTCAAATGGGGCTTCATCCTGGGCCAGAATTTTCAGAAATTCTCAGAGTGATAGAAGATCTCGCATTGGAAAAAGTACTCACGACTAAGGACGATGCACTTGAGTACGTAGTAAAACATTTTGTGCGGTAAGTTTTGAGTTTTTATCCGTTTTAGGGGACCTGAATTGTACATGTTTTAATTTAAGAAATGGCTTTTCTATAATTTTCCACGAAAAAACAGAAAAAATGAGGGTAAGAGGAAAGGCAATTGCGAAAAGGATTAGCCAATCATGAGCGATGGGGATCAGGTGCCAAACTGTTTGCTGTATTGGAAAGCTATATAAATATATTCCATATGAATAGTCTCCGTATTTCAGTGTTGGGAATTTTTTAAGATTTATGAAGCCGATGCAAAGACATAAGTAACATGAGCTGATGATTCCTAAAAAAATTGTATATTTTATATTAAACAAAAACAGCCCTATTATGCTTAGAAAAAACAGGTAGTTATTTAATTTTATTTTATCGCAAAATATATAGAAAAATGCCCCAATATAAAAAGAGTAGACCAAAAGGGTAGGTCTGACGAAGACCACTCCCGTATCTCCCCAATTCCATTTTGAGATAAGAAACCAGACGACTACTCCAGTCATGGTAGAGAATGTGAACAACGCCGCTCTTCTGTTGAAGATAATTCTTGTTCCCATCAGAACGGCCATGATGGAGTAGCAGTCGAACTCAGATGGCAATGTCCACAAATTGGCATTGATCATTGCGCTGGGGTGGGTGTGAAAGACTCCTGGGAGATAAAATTGAATATTTCCAAAAATGTTTAAGAAATACTTAAAAAAGAATTCACTCGAAAAATATCGTTTCAGTGGGAGAGTTGTCATTGCTCCACCTAAAAATACGGCAGACAAAAATATCTCTACCAAGAGAGCCGGAAGAATGCGTAAAGCTCGATACCATAGAAAGGTAAATGCGGAGCGCAGGCGATAGGCACTCGCACAAACAAGGAATCCGCTGAGGAAGAAAAACATAGGCAAGATCATTTTTAGAAACGGATGGCAAAAGGGATTGCTCCAAGAGTTATGGAAAGTGGCACTATCTTCCGGGTAACAGATGTAGAAGGAGTGCCAAAATAAAATCAGGACGGCTAAAATAATTCGAAGCGCGTCAAATCCGGGCGCGATATTTTTGTTCTCTGTCAGCATTTCTTTGACTGATCTATTGTTGAAATGACTGATTTTTAAGAAGTTAACCATTTGATGGAAGATGGGGGTTGAAGGGGGCGTCTTCATATTTGTTTGAGTTTGCCGGTTATTTTTTTATGTAAAATTTCAGTTAATTTAATCATACTTATTAAGTTTAAAGGATCTGTTGGATTTTTAGAATTTATATTTAGAGACGGGCTGCTAGGCAATAACTTGTGATTTTCACAAGTTATTGCCTAGCACCTACCTTTGAAGGAATTAGCCTCATGCCATCTGTTTTGGGTCACGCAATTGTAGGAGCGACCACCGCCAAGCTGGTTCACTCGTATAAAAATAAAAGTAAACCTGATTGGCGGCTCCTGTTTGTTAGCTTGGCTTGCAGTGTTATTTCTGATTTAGATGGAATAACTTTTATACTGGGTATTCCATACGATAGTTTTTTTGGGCACAGGGGTTTTTCGCATTCACTCCTGTTTTCCTTGATCATCGGATTTCTGGCTGCCTGCGTTTTTCTTAAAAAACTGCAGCTCATAGGGGTGAGAGAGTGGAGGTGGATAGGTTATTTTTCTTGGGTCACTCTGACTCATCCTCTTTTGGATGCCATGACGACAGGGGGTCATGGGGTTGCTCTGTTCTCGCCGGTTAATATTCATAGGTATTTTTTGAGTTATCGAACGATTTATGTTTCGCCTCTTTTTATCTCGGGTTTCTCTGGATATGCTGGTTTCCGGATTTTATTTAAGGAATTTGTCTGTATTCTTCTGCCCTGTCTAGGGGCTGTAATCGTGATGGAGAAGTTATACCTTCGCCTCAGAGCAAAGGCCCGAGGTCTGTTTTTGGGTGCGTTCTCGTTTTTTTGTGTCGGTTTTATATTTATAAACAAAATTCACTTCGTCCGAGAAGAATTGATTTCTGGAATCCATGACGTCGATGTTCATGAAATTACCGCTGACCTACTGGGTGATAAGCCCTATGGGATCAAGAATTTGCCAGTGATAGACATTCCGGGCAGTCGGCTCATCATCAATTATAACGAATTAGGCAAATTGAACCTCCTGAATCAGTTACTGACTCCCAGAGATGTTCCCTGGGCATCCAGTTCGTTTCCGCTTTGGTTAGGAGGAGCTGCGGGCAGGTGGCAGGAACCCTACCTGGTTCAAATTTTTAGAAGTTTGATGGGATCTTCGTTCGCCTCTAGGTCAGATTTGCTTTCTCTTCTGTATCGGGCTCAAACTGGCAATCCGCAGGAGTTCACCTCGAAAGCTGAACTCGATCGACTGGCACCGACCGAAAAATACGATCTTGCTGTCGGTGATTACTCCTTAGGGACGACCCGATCCGAATCGATATTACGGGGAGGCGGTTCGCTGGATACTTTTCCAAATGCCCCGCTCTGGTCTGGGTATTGTACCTCCATCGGACTCGCAAG
>JANNCA010000188.1:0-9947 GCA_031386075.1 Oligoflexia bacterium | reverse complement strand
AGGACTTAAAAAAAATTCGGTTTGCGGAGTGACCACCCAATGACCTAGAAGATGCACTCCGAGTTCTTGAGTAATATTTCCCACCTTGTCAGTGAGATCCAGATCTTCGCTTGAGGGATCTGGATTTCCTGACGGATGATTGTGAAATAGAAAAAAACCAAAAGGCCTCAGCGCTAAAATACGAGCAAAAAGTTCGACTGGATCTACTTGAACATGAGTACGAGCGCCCCTCTCAACGATGCAAAGGCCACCCAACGCCCCTGTTCGATACACAGGGACAAAACCTAACCACTCTTTAGGTTCGACACGAAAAGACAAAGGCACTTTTTCTAGAGCCCGAACCGAGAGACGAGACTGGGAAAAAGATGAGTCCTTGACTTTAAAGTAGGAATATCGATGAAGTGTATAACGTTTCGCTAGCTCAAACACCGCCAAAATTTTTGCCTGCCCAGCAGGGCCCAAGCCCACCACAGGCTGGAGATCAGTTCCTACACAAGATTCTATCAAATTAAAAAAGGCTCGCTCCTGGTCTATGCCACTCAAGCCCGCCCCTGCAAGGTGAAGAATGCGGGTAGCCAATCCGAGCGCCCCGCCATGAACAGGGCTCGTCCCAAGAATGACCGCTAAACATTCTCTGAGACTCAAACAGGCAGCACCGGTTTCAAGGCATCGCTCTCGCGGACGCTCACCTAATGGAGGGTTCGGTAGAGTATTTGGCGGATGGTTGGATTTCATATCCTGCTTCACACTACAAAAAGGGTGCAAAAACAATTCTGCGCCCCCTCTGTCTTTAAAGCCTTTTTTCCAACTCATTAGATCGGTACCCATTTAAAATCGGTTCTGAAGCACAAATTTCAGACTTCACCAGATTCTGATCCGTTTCTTATCAAATTCTATTCAAATGATGAAAAGACATTTTTTGATCCCTTGAAGCGACTGTGCTACAACCCGCAAAGCGGGAAACAGAAATCTAAAGTCGCAACAGAACCCAATCCGGGACTTTCAAAAACCCGAAAAGGAGCGCCTTCCTCATGAAGCTAGAATCTCAGCAAATTCTAATAAATTCTCGACCCAAAGGGTTGGCTGAATTCCACCCTCATCAAATACCTTCTGCGCATCCCATTTTTTAGACCCAATAAACGCAGTCTGGCTACCGAACGTTTGACCCGCCCGCACATCATGAACTCCATCCCCAATCATCCAAATATCTCTCTTAGAAAACCGAGGATGAGACAAAAATGCCTCCTCAAGTAGGCCTGTCTTAGGCTTTCGGCAGGGGCATTGGTCCTCTGCTCGATGGAAGCAAATATGAGAACTCAGGATCTTTGCCCCCTCAGCCTGAGATAATTGGATCACTTTTTCATGGACTGCTACCAGATTCTGGCGAGTGGTTTTACCCTTGGCGAAAGCGGGTTGATTGGTGACAATCGCCAAACTGAAGTTTTTAGAATTCAATAATGCAAGAGCCTTTGGAACCCAAGGGTAAAGTTTCACTTGAGAAATATGAAGAGGGCTATCAATGGTCCCATGTTCCGGGTCAACCACTACAGAATTTAGAGTTCCATCTCGATCCAGCAGAATCAGTCCAGAGGGGGTCAGCATGGCCTGTATTATTGGCTTTTCTAGCTCGAATATCAAGTGCGTTATACCTCATTTTCTGTTAGATTGAAGATCGCTCAGTGGGGAGCCTTAAAAGGAATCAAAATTTGACACTCCCCCAATTTAATAAAATAATTTTTCGAGTTTTTATCCAGTTTTGCTACGTACTTTGCTGTGGGGTCTGGCCGGGGAATTTCATCTATGCATCCGTTCCTTCTGAAATTTCTGGAATCGACCTCATCAGCAATCAAGCAAGACAATTCCAACTTCAACAGCCTAAATTTGGAACCGTTATTGTATTTCTCTCTTCCCTTTGCCCTTGCTCAAATAGCCATATTGCTGCTTTAAATCTCCTTTTTCAGGACTTTAGTCCGAATGGATTTAAATTTGTTGGAATTCATTCAAATGCGAACGAAAGCTTAGTTCAATCCATCGACTATTTTAAAAAATCTGGAGTCAACTTCCCAGTCATTCAAGATATTGACGCCAAAATTGCCGACCAATTCGAAGCTTTTAAGACACCCCACGTTTTCGTGGTGGATTCAAAAATGAAAATTCTTTTTCAAGGAGGAGTGGATGATAGTCGCTCCTCTGACCGACCTCGACAACACTACCTCAGAAATGCACTCGCAGCTGTTCTGAATGGCCAAGAACCGACAGAAAAAAATGTCCGCGTCTTAGGCTGCGTAATCAAAAGACCTTAAAGGGAATCCGCTCAATGAAAACGAAGTTTCTGAACAGTTCATTTTTACCCTCTATTTTGACGGTTATTTTATTACTATCCAGCTGTTCACCCATGGCAAAAAGACCCTCTCTCAAACAGCGAAAAATACTTCAATCAAGAGCTACCTCCGAATGTCCGATTCATTTCAAAACACTAAACTATTGCGGCCAGCTCGCAAGTCCTTCCGGACCCTACCCCGTGGGAGAGGCAATCTCCCTTAAGTTGGCACTATGGCAGAGAAATACTTCAAATTTTTTAGGTCCCTATTCAGACCCTGGACTCACTCCCTACGCCTGGCTCTGGATGAACATGCGATCGGGCAGCCATAACTCGCTTCCGGTAGTGACAACTCAAGCTCAAGACACCCATCGTCAGGCAATCAGCGGAGTCTACGATCTCAATAACGTTGTTTTTACGATGGCGCCCCAAAGCGAAGGGGACTCCTGGGAGATTCATCTTGAACTGAAACAAGCTGACGGAACAGTTATCGATAGCGCTGTACAAACTCTTTGGGACTATTCTGATGGCTAGTATTCATTTCGTAACTTTTTTACTTTTAGTGGCAATCGGATTTTTGTTGCCCTCTGGGTGTTGGGCATCCGCTTGTTGCGCTCGAAGTTCTGCAGCACCCACCTTAATTCTAGGTGAAGATCAAGCGCAATTGAGCTTTGGGGCTTCAGTTGGAAATGTAGTCGCACTAGCGGATAGTGAGGGAGCAGCAATCTTCGGTGGGCCAGGGAAAACTGACAAGACTCAAACTTATCGCCTGGAGGGGGCTTTACTCCTATCAGACCGATACCAAGTAGGCGGAAGTTTTTCCTTGGTTCAACATCAAGTCGCTCAAAACGGCTCTCAGGATCATTCAATTGGAACCGGGGACACGAGGATGAGTGCAGCTTATGAATTTATGCCCCTTTGGTCCTATTCCAAATGGAAGCCCCAAGGATTTATTTTTTCGGTAGTCACCCTTCCTACAGGTGGATCTGTCTATGAAGCTCAGAGTCCCTTTGCATCTGATGTCACTGGAAATGGCTTTTATTCAATTTCCATAGGATCTATTTTTGTAAAGCACTGGGCCTTTTTCGACGCATTTTTAATGCCCGAAATTCATTATTCTTTCCCCAGAACGTTTCAAACTTCTAGCAATAAATTTCAAGTATTTCCTGGATTCGGAGGAAGCATTGGCTTTGGAGTGGGTGTCAGTCCAGGGGGTGGGAATTTGAGAATGGGTCTCAGGATTCAACCCCGACTCGATCAGCCTAGGGCTATTCCGACTCTAGATTCGCCTTTTGAAGGGAGTCTTCACGTCGGTAATTGTGACGTTGGCTTTGATCTGAGCTACCTAATTTCAGCCAGTGACACGGCCATGATGTCCTACGTAGATCAAACACTACTCGGCCCAGCAATGAACTCAAACTTGACCAGAAATTTCTCAGTTAATTTTCAACACCGCTGGGAAAGATAGATGACCGGAATCTCTGGATCAGGTACTGTTGAAACTGGGAACAGGGGTTTAAAATCGTATTTGAAGACAAGCCGTTCAAGAAAATGTATTCCGGCGCCAAAGACTTTGCCCCCACGCACGAAACCATTTTCTTGAACGCTACAATAATTAAAAAACAATATACTCTTTTTCTATTACTTTAGATTCAACTGTGGAGCATGTCCGTGATCATTACCATCATGGTCATGATCATCGCCGTCTCTATGATGACGAAAATGACAGCTCCCAATCAGGCTGACGGGAACGCGATCAAAAAGTGATACCGTCAGACTAGCTCTATCAGAGCCCCCATTAAATCCTTGAACACTGGCATTCTCAACATGAATCGCCGCAGTATAGGGTGTGATGGAAAGAATCTTGATATCAAAAAAATCTTTCTCATCATCATGATTGCGATCATTATGTTCACCACCGACTTCATCGCCGTGAGTAAGATCATGATCACTATGACGATCCGAAAATAATCCGTAGACTACACCCGAATCATAGATAACACGATTTCCACAAGTAATAATTAGAAAATCATCTCTGTCACCCGTAATAAAATGATTTGTCGGTATTTTAGTGTCGATTCTGCCATGGGCTTCGCAAAACAAGGGTTCCTTCTTCATATGAAAACCCCTAAAATCACAGCTAAATCTAATATCATCACGCTTTCTCTCGTGGTTATCCCCCTCGGGGCTGGGTTCAGCAGCTAACACTGAACTTGCGGTAATCAAACACCCTAATAAACTAAGAATGAACGAGCTTCTCATCATTTTAACATTCCTCCTTGAGGTAGGTTTAGATTTGAAACAGGTTTTAAAAAAGACAATCTCTCTATACAGGGTCGAGCCTCAATAATTCAAATTAAAATGAAATTAAATTTTTAGTATTTGATTCAACTATGCGTCAATAGCAGTTCATATTGGAATTTGAGCGAACGATCTCATTTTAATCGCTAATCCTGAAACGTTCTCCTTTAGGCACTTTCAGATCCTCAGCTGCTAGATGAATTTTTTAAAAAAATAGTGCAGTTGACCGGCGACTTATGAAAACTATAGCTCTTTTTAAAAATTACTTTTACTATCAAAAATCACCCGTCCAAAAATGCTCGGAGAATTTCTTAATTGACCGTTGAGTCTCAAAAAAAAAATATCAAGCATTTTATTCGTGACGGATTTTGGGCTTCAATTTGCGAAGGATTTGCCGAAAATAATTTCAATATTTTTTCAGGCCTGTTATCGGCAACTTCAGGCGATCTTAGCATTTTAGCGTCTTCTCAAAATATTTCGAATTGTTGCCTTCAACTTTGGAGCGAAAAACTGACCTCAATTTCTGGCAGCAGAAAGCGGCTCGTACTGATCTGCGTAAGCCTCCAAGCAATCACACTTGGCTTTATGGCCACCTATACGATTAATGGAAAAAGCGCTTCAGTTTTCATGGCATTGTCACTGGTTTTTTGCATCCTTGGGTCGTTTAGTGGCTCGATTTGGGGCTCTTGGATTAGCGATCTCCTCCCCCCCTATCGAAGAGGCTATTGCTTTGGAATTAGAAATAAATTCAGTTATCCAACCCAATTTTTAGCTATGATATTGGGTGGCTATCTACTACAAGCTATTCCAAACAAATCAGGGAGCCATCAGTCAGGCCAGCTGGCATTTTGCCTCGTATTCTTAATCGGTTTGATTGCCAAACTTTTTTCCCTCTACCACCTCTTCTCGCAACCAGAAATGCCGTTCAGTTTGCCAGAAAAATCAATTGGGCCCACTCAACTTCTTCGCTACGGACTTAATGATCGTTTCAATCGGAGAATCATCGTTTTTTTTAGCATTTTTGGCTTTGCTATCAATCTCTCAGGCCCATTCCTAACTCCTTACTTACTAGATACTTTGAAGTTCAGCTACATCCATTTCGCCGCAATTACAGCGATTCCAATCGTATCCCGATTTTTTTCAGGACCCATGATTGGTAGAATTGTTGATAAAAATGGATATAAAAAGACTTTTATCACCTCAGTTTTACTCATGCCGCTCATTACACTTGGATGGAGTCTCTCCACCAGTTTTTACGTGATACTCATTGCTCAATTCATATCTGGATTCGTTTGGACCGCGTTTGAGCTTGCAGTCTTTTGCTTGCTCGCTGAAAATTCCAAGCCAGAAAATCGCCAGCGCCTCCAATCACTCAAACATTTATCTTGGAATTTGTTTTCATCTTTTGGCGCACTGGCTGGTGGGTTCATGATCTATCTTTACCAAAGTCCAATGATTTTATTCTGGACGTCCACTTTGGCCCGAGTCATCTCTGGCGTGCTGGCGCTACTTTTATTCACCGCCTCTGAATGATTAGGTTTTCTATAGCTTTCATAGAGTCGTTTTTGGGCCTCTCCCCGAAAGGGGCTCATATAGTGGAAAAAATCAAAAGTCAGGGTTTTTTCTGTCTGTTGATTCGACTGAAGGCTTAGTTGTTCTTTGATTCTAGAAATTTCGGCTGGAACTCGAGTCACATTTCCATGGTCGTCTTTTATCGTTGAGAAGCTCTCAACGATACCCCAAGAAATAATCTTATTACGCCTAGCTGCAGTACTATAGGCTGCCAAATAAGGATAAACTTGATCTCTGACCTGCTTGTTCCATCCATGAGATCCCACGCCGTCTTGAATCATGAGAACATCCAAGCCGCTTTTCTTTAAAATGAGAGTGTAAATTTCCTCCACAACAGCCGGAGGTAACTTTCCATCGAAAAAGACAGAGAGGGCAACAGGAAGTCTTTTTGTGGATAATTTTTTCAAGTTAGCAACTACATTTTTAAAAAAAATATTTAGATTTTTAATTTCTTCATCATCAAAATCGATGTCACTCATTTCGTAAGGAATGTACCATCCAGAAAAAGAAGGATGATGTCCATAACGGTCAAATAATTTTTTACCAAAATTAACACAATTCCGCGATGTTTTGAGCAGAAAATCTTTGTCATCCCAGTTATTCCACCAATTCTTGTCAAACTGAAGCCCCAAAAAAACCTTCATGTCATTTTTATCAGAATATTTTAAAATAATTTCTGTTGGATCATTACCTTGAACATGTACTGGGTAAAATCGTTCATGATCTGACTTGACCCATTGAATAATAAGAGTATCCATGTCGGATTTTTTTATAGCGTCTAACTCGTCATTCCACTTTTTTGAATCGAACTGCATCATCCAGTGCTGGTACTGAATAAAAGTCCCAGACAATTTCGAAGGATCTTTCATAGACATTTCCTTGCCTGATGAAAGTCTTAAAAAGATAAAACACACGATCAAAGCACCAGGTAAAAAAACTAATTTAAAGTATTTTAAAAAATTTAAAGTATTTTTTTCGTACATCATTTTTCAACTACCGCCAGTCTTTATAGGTTCAGTGCAGACGCACAATTCTGCGACACTGGGATCACTGGCTCCATGAAGGTTGCTGTCCAAGTTGACGGGGGTAGGGACTCGAAAAACAGTGAATGAAGAGGGTACAACAGGATGCACATCTGTCTCCCTACCCTTCTATTCATCGCTACTTAAAGCTACTCAAATAGCGAACTGACTTGAGAGGCAACATGCCAAGCCAATGACTAGAGAGGTACCCCAGCCTGCTGGCTGTGGGTGGCCTTGCTGCCGCCTATCTTTTGCCGCCTTTTTGCATCTTCTGAAGCATGTCCATTGCTGCCTTCAACTGAGCATCCATTTGACCCGCCTGTGGCATGCCGCCCCCAGGGCCTGATCGAGGGCCTCGATTTTTCATAGGCCCTCCTGCCCCCCCGAATCCGCCCATCCCGCCTTGCATCATTTGCTGCATCTTGCCGAGAGCTTCGCCCATGTTCTTCGTCCCAGGAAAAGCCATCTTCATCATCTGCTCACTCGCTTGCTTCAGTTTTAAGAAAGCAAAAATATTAATGCCGGTCAGCAAGAGTACAAAAACCCAACTCAGAATAATCCAGATTGACATCGGCGCATTTTACCCTAGAGAGATCACCAAGTCCATGCCTATAGCACTTGAAGATTTATTTTGGTTTAATGGCGTGGGTTTCAGACCTAAAGTATCCTTCAAAATTCCCAATAGCCTTATAATAACTCACCTTAGCTAATTCGTGATTGAAGACAGCTTCCACACTGAGGTCCAAAGTATTCGCGTAATTCACCTGAGAGTTTGCCAATTCAAAACCACTCCCTGAGCCAGCTGAATATTTCTGACGGGCAAGAACAAGTTCCTCTTGTGCAATTTGAACTTGCTCTTGGGTTACCTTGACGGCCAATTGAGCCTCCCCAATATGAGAGAGGGCCAAATCAAATTGCATCCTGGACTCTTGCTCAAGACTCTTCTCGTGTAATTCTGCTTGAATTTCCTTAACCGCCTGCTCCTTAATTCTACCAGAAATCAATCCGCCATTATAAATAGGAAGTGACATCTGGATGCCCGCCGCTCCGGTAAAAGGTCCTGCAATTCCAAATAGCGACGGCACTCCCAAAAACCCAGCATCTGCAAAAAAAGAAATTTTTGGATAACCCTCTCCGATGCTGATTTTCTGAGAGCAGTGGCAGCTTCCATCGTCGGCTTAGCCGCAACAATATCTGGCCGAGCCTCCAAGAACTTGAACAACTCACTGGTTGGAAGATTGGCTTGAAGCGGAGAAAACTCTTGCAATACCTTACTGTAATTATTCGATGAATCCAGTTTTTTTAAACGATCTGCTCCTCATAAGCCTTTCGCTCTCATAAAATCCAAACGGGTCCCTAATCCGACCTGAACCCGGCTCTCGGCAACTCGAAAAATCTCGGAGTCCCTCTCTATGTTTGCGTCAATCATTTCCATCTTCTTCTTCACTCGCTGCACATTCAAAAACTCAGAAATTCCGTATTGCACCGGATTATTTCGAGTTAAGTATTCTCTCAAGTTTAATCGAATATGTGGCAAAAAAGCTGACTTCGCCTGCTCTGATTTGGCCTCTGCCTCATGCCCCAAAAGTTCAGTCTGCTTCCATTGATACCCATTCGACTTGAGGAGCGAAAATGCCTCTTCCTTGCTCAATCCCCTATGAGGCTCAGCAAACAGATCCCTTGAGCAAAACAGTGTGTAGCCAAGTATCATGGGTCCAAATAGGCCAAACTCTAAGGAAATAAATGGATCCATTCGGAACTTACGATTCATCTCTAGAGTATTTCGGATCAATCCCTCATTAAGGTTTAGGGCCATTGAGGAGGCAAAGGCTCAGTTCCTAAAAATAAGCTCTGCGCCCCCATGCAGGTCTGGCAAAGCTCTGTCGGCACGACTTTCGACAAAACTCCCTTTTTAGTCTCATCTAAAAAGGGTGCCAAAGCCCAAGTAGAAAGAAAATGAATTGTTTCACGATCATTTTTTAGAATCGAGGAGATAGGCAAACTCACCTTGAGAACCCACTTGGTAAACACCTCTTTAATTTCCAAGAAGTCCTCTGCAGCCACTGGAATTCTCGCGCTATAACACCCTAGTTGAAGTCCATCATTAATTTCGAATGACCTTCTAGTTGAACTTTGGAAAAATATTTCCCGAGGAACCGGAATTTTTTTTAATACCTCCTGAAAGCAAGGAGGCACATTTTTTGTCGGTTCAAGCCATAAAAATGGCGCAGCCTCTCTCTTAAGTCGATAGATAAGCTCCTGGGTCAGCAAGCTCCCCTTTAAGCCAACTAGACACTTTCGTGCTGCAACAAGGTCAATTGTCTCAAAGAGAGATTTGAGTGGCCGACAGTCCAACGATCGATTTGGCAACGGATAACTTTTGTACTCTAATTCTCCTGGAATCGCATTGGGCATTGCTCCCACTGCAGCAGGCCGTCTAAAATGAAGGTTGTATAATAAAATACTGCGCATGAAATACCCTCCCTTCTGCTGTACAGACACACACCGAATCATTCCTATAAAAATAAATAAAATAGCTATCATGACTTGGACTTGTAAGGTTCTCATTGCTTTCTATTCTAGACCAGGCACATGGATTGCACAAAGTGCCGCGAATCAAGGTGGCCACACGGTGCCCCAGATAATATTTGCTGATTTTATTTTAATGACTATTTTTTTACTTTTTTTGAATAAGGAGGCTTTCTTATGAAAAACGCACTCATGGTCGCCAC
>JANNCA010000171.1:0-23138 GCA_031386075.1 Oligoflexia bacterium | reverse complement strand
TACAAAAAGTCAAAATAACTAAAACAGTTCTCTCCTTGAATTTCAAATATTCCTGAGTGGTTGGAAGCCCAAGAACTAACCATAACCCCAATAAAATCATTAAATTAAGATATGAAACACCGTATCTAGATGCACAAGTAAATATGCCGTTGCTTATTTTTCTAGTAATTCTTGTGAGCAGAATCAAGCCGATCGAATTGACTCGTCAATTTTTGCAAAGTTTGGTCGGATGGTCGATATTGACTGGGTTTTTTCTTTGGATATCGCTTGGTTCATCGAGCTATTCCTATCTTCCGCTGCAGTTCAGCATGATTCAAATGCCTTTTCGAAGCGTTTCATATCTTAATTTAATGATTTTATTGGGGTTATGGTTAGTTCTTGGGCTTCCAACCACTCAGGAATATTTGAAATTCAAGGAGAGAACTGTTTTAGTTATTTTGACTTTTTGTATGACCTGGAGTGGTGTTTGTGTGTTGGTGAAGGAAATGAGAGCTGAATATGTAAAGACCTTTGATGCTGATCATTATTTTTTTTCAAGTTCTCAGTCTCAGGATAGACTTTACCATCAGGGACTTGGATTGGGAGCTCATCCTAACTATTCTGTTCCAAAATTAGTACAACAGATGTCAAAAAATGAACAAGGGGAAGATTTTCAATTTCTTCGGTTCAATCTCGGACTAGGATCGCAGTTTGGAACGGTGGATATCGCACAGATTGAAACTTCTAAAAGAAAATGGATTCGAACGAATATTCAAATCTTTCCATGGAATCAAATCTGGGTGAACGGGGAACAATTGAATGTAAGTCAATTGAGATTCTACGATAATCGGCAGCTTCAGGTTACATTCAAATTACCCCCTGGGAAGTTTAAGATAGAATATCGATGTCTAGCGGACCCAGTTTGGATGGTACTTTACAGAATGAGTCAGGTTGTATTTGTTCTGTTTTTGTCTTATGTATTGATTGGAACATTGAGGAGAATTTTCTTTTGATCACTAATAATTTTTAGATTCATCCAATTCATACTCAAGAAATAAGCTAAATTTGACAGCGTGAAGCTCCAGCAAATGCCCGCGAGCCCAAAAGGTTTAAATAGTAGAATAGACAGAGCAAGCATAGTTATAAATTTAATAGTGAAGACCGAGATATATATTTTTGTCTGTTTGCAGATTTGAGCGATGCAGGCACTGCATTGAGTGAGTTGGAAAAAAAGTGAACCTATAGCTAATATCCACATGATGTAGGTGTTTCCTAAAAAATCACGTGATGTGAACATAACCATTAGGTCTTGGTGATAAAAATAACAAATTGGAAGAGCAGGTAAGCATAGAATAAGAATGAGTCCTAACATTTTGTAGACTAAATTTGTGCTCTGTTGGAGTTGGTCGTAAGTCCTTAAGTCGCCGGCACGGGAAAAAACCAAAGGAAGAAACAGTTGGGTAGTTAAGGTTGCAATCAATGTAGTCGGAGTATTTACGATTTGGTTGAGGGCTGAATAAATGCCTACCTCGCTTGGGCCGAGTGTCCACTGAATGATCCAGCGGTCCATATAGAGAGCCATAAATCCGATAGGTCCTAGCCACATAAAGGGAAGTGCATAGCTCCAGAGTTCCGATTCGTAGATTTTACTATCAAGACGCTTATTTTTAGCCTCTTGCCAGGGGCTTTTAAAAAGTGGGGCATGAAGTAATTTATGTGCTTGTATTGAGAGAACGAAAAGACTGCCCAAGGCGTATCCTGTCATAGCGCTGGTAGCAGTGTTGAAAAAAGAAGCAAATACTCCTGCAAATGAAAAGCGTAGCCATATGTCCAGGGATTGAAAAAATGCAAACTGTTTCCGTTGCCTTTGGAACATCATGACCATCTGGGTTCCGCCCGTCATCGAATTGAAAAATCCGAAAACCGCAGATATGAGTAAAAATAGCGCCCACGATGATCCCGAAGCAAAAATTAATAGTGGAAATAACATAGCCAGAGCCAGTCCATTGATGAAGGTCGTTTTTTTTAATACTGTCTGAACGGCTGCATAAAAAATGACAAGTGTATCTTTGGATTGGTGCTCGGGAAAAAATCGAACAAAGGCTTGAAAAATCGGTCCGTAGAGTATGAGGTTAACGAAGGTTGAAATAGTCAGTCCAAGTGCAAGCGTGCCATATTCGGCAGGGCGTAAAATAAGCGATAGTGCCTTAATGCTGAGTATATTGCCGGCGAGGGTCAATATTTGGCCTCCCAAGGTCCAAAGCACTTCGGATTTCATTTTATGAAGGCGCAAAAGCCTGGATTGCAAGGAAACGAAAAAGTGACTAACACGGCTAAATAGTTTCACCATGGGTGCTGCCATAAGGGAGTTGAGTATACCTCTTGAGTCACAAATAAAAAGGTGTTATTTTAGTAAGTTATGGAAATGGCGAAGGAATCTGGAGCCCCAAAAAATTATGCGGGCAGTGTGGGCTATCAGCAGCCGAGTGTCGGAGTCCGTGCAGTGCGTAGTCTGAGTGCAATCATTTTTTCACAGCAAAGACTCACGTGGATGTTTTTAGATTTTACTTTGAGTCTTGTTTTTTTCTTCCAGTGTGCCTTGCTGAATCCGATAAGTAACTTGGCGAGTCAGAGCGAGATCTGGGTGTCTTCGCTCATTTACTCAATTTGTTTTAGTGTGATTGCCTTAGGGGCGGGGCTATATGATCGAGAACACCGGTTTATTGCCAAATCTTATATACGAATGGGGTTCATGGTTTGGTTTCTGGCTCTAACTGTGAGCCTGGCAGGCATTTATTTTTTGCTCTATTGGAAAGTCAGTCGTTATGTCATGGTCTTCGGTAGTGTCGGGGATTATCTTTTTTTGTGTATTTCTCATTCACTTTTAGGATCGGTGTTTAATAGGCACTTTTATCGCTATGTCATTTTAGGAGAGCCTTCCGCTATTTCAGAAGAGATTAAACGGGCATCAAACAACACGAGGAAGGGGATGCGGTATTTTCATGTCGATGATCTCCAGATTTTACTTTCCGACTATGAAAGCTATTCGCCACAAGAAATTATTCAGACCCTCCAAAAATATCAAATTCCAGATATCATCCTGACTGAGCAGGCGAGCAAGGATCATCGCGTTTTAGATCTTTGTGTTCATGCGATGCAGGCTGGCTGTAGAGTCATCGATGAGATTCATTTTTATAGCGAATTATTTGAGAGTTTTCCCGCTAAGATTTTATCTGAAAATTGGTTAGTGCTTTCTGGGATAAATACACATAGACCACTGAATAATTTTTCTAAAAGAGCTTTTGATTTCACACTTTCCCTTATATGCATGGTCCTATTTGCACCGCTTTTGTTTTTAATTGTCCTGCTCATTAAGGTTACAAGCTCCGGTCCAATATTGTTTTTGCAGGAACGTCAAGGCAGATATGGTAAGCCGATTCGGGTTTTGAAATTTCGAACGATGAGTACATCATTGGTTAGAGATAATCCACCTTCGACCCGACTGAATGATCCCCGAGTCACATCTTTAGGTAGACTCATTCGACCTCTTCATCTAGATGAGTTGCCGCAGCTCTGGAATATCATGAAAGGCGAAATGTCATTTGTTGGACCTCGACCTGAAGTTTATTCATTTACAATGAGCATTACTAAAGAAGTGCCTATTTATAAATTTAGAAATTTGGTTAGACCTGGCCTAACTGGGTTGTCCCAAATTAGTATAGGATATACTCAAGATAATGCTCAAGACACGCTTGTCAAGTTGGCATATGACCTTTATTACGTCAAAAACTTTAGTTTTTTTATGGATTTACTCATTATGTTAAGGACGTTTTTTGTTTTGACTAAGGGTTCTCGGTGATCGAAGAAGAAAAGGAATAGGGTTGCATGATCGTCCAATCAATAGCAGACGAAAAATTACATGAGGTTCATATTGATGGGCTTCGTGGGCTGGCTGCGCTGATGGTGTTAGCTGTTCATCTTGAGATAGGAAAGTTTTCTTCTTCATTTTTGAGAAGTTTTGTAGATGCCGGAGCTCGGGGAGTTCAGCTTTTTTTTCTCATTAGCGCTTATACCCTATTTCGGTCCTCCAAGCTAAAATTTCATCGTGATAAGTACCCAAGAAGAAATTTCTTTCTTCGCAGGGCTTTTCGAATTTTACCACTCTGGTGGATTTCACTTATTATTTTTGCCCTGATCGATGGGCGAAGTTTTCATGATTGTCTTCCGGATTTTTTTATGTATTTTGGCTTTATTCGTTATATTCCAGGGACTGATGTAATACCTCTTGGTTGGTCTATTTTTGTTGAAGAGACTTTTTATCTTTTTTTGCCTGTTATTTTCGCTGTTGTTACAAATTTTAGGAGAGCAACGGCTTTTTGTCTAGTCATGATTACGGTTTGTGCGGTGTGGATCAAGGGTGGGCGTCGTATTGGAATTCCTGAGGACGTTTATTTTTTATCTTTGGCTCCACCTGCGCAATGGCCAGCCTTGGCTGGTGGAATTTGCCTTTATTTCCTATTAGAAAGTCCGACGGTTAAATTTTTTATCAATCACAAGTGGGGGAATCGCGTTTTACAGGGTGTGACTCTCGTAGCATTTTTAGCGTTTTTTCGATCGAATTTTTTAGTAGCTACAGTGTCAGTGGCACTCCTTTTTGTTAGTGCTGCGTCTACCCATGGATTTATGGCAAGGCTGGCGAGATGGAAATTGCTGCGAAGTTTTGGCGTTTGTTGTTACTCGATTTATCTGTTTCATCCGTTAGTGGTCCGCTGGTCTGCTCCATTATTTCAAAAGTTGTTTTTAAAGTGGAGTTCAGAACCTATTTCTGGAGAACTTCAGTTTTTGGTTATTTTCCCTCTCACTGCTTTTTTGTGCCTGTTGATAGGACAGGTGATCTTTAAGTGGATTGAATATCCTTCGGTCCAATTGGGTAAGAAACTGATTCGAAAAACTGAATTGGCTGTATGAGGGAATAATGTTTAGATTTTGCCATGCACATTCGGTTTGCCTTGTTTCTTGTAGATCCGATTACAAAATGTCCTCTTGAGTTAGTGATATTAGAGAAGCAGGGGAATTGTGTCCTAGCGGGGAATTTCGCGTTTTAATGGATTTTCCCGTGCAAATTATACAGATAGTTTTGGATTTCAGTGAAATAGGTGGGCGAAGTTACAGTTTGAAAGTAAAAATGTAGGGTGGCCCATAGAGGGCCATACTTTTTCCATGTAGGAAAGCATCACAGGAGTTCAAGGATAGTACAGCGGCCAAGTGATCGTAGACATGGGATGTGTGTCTGGGCGATTTATTGATGTTGTTAGAAAAAAAGGTGGGGTTGGAATTGGTGTTGACTTTAGTTCTGCAGTTGAGGCGGCTGCTCATAATTTTAAGAAGGATGATGACGTCTGTATATGTCAGACTGACGCCTTAAATTTACCCATTCAAAAAAACTGTGTAGATGGGGCTTTTTCTATTGGAGTTTTACATCACAGTCCCCAACCAGGGGCTGGCTTAAATTCCTTTGGTCAGCATTTCGGTATTATCCGCCTCTTATTTTGCAACTTACGTCTTATCGAGGGATGGCTCACCCTAAGGTTCTTGAGGTTTGAGGTTCTTTGTTGAATAGCGTAAAACTTTATTTTCCCCGCTCACGATTTTAAATCCTTTTTTTCTGAATTGAACCATGACGTCACCCTCTAGGCCGTTCACGTAGGTCTTAATCGAACTCTTCTCGAAATATTCCCGAATTCTTTTGCTGCGGTCGCTTTGCCAGAGTGTTCTCGGAGAGGGGACTAATGCGACCTTAGGGTGGACAGCGTCGAAAAATTCATTGGGCGCAACTCCCTCAGTTCCGTGATGAGGTACCTTTAAAATGTCCGCACGGATGTTTTTCCCGTGCTTGGCAAGATAGGTTCCTAAGGGTCGATTGAGATCCCCTGTGAAAAGGACTCGATTGTTTCCATAAGTGAGCAGTAGAATGAGACTTGTGTCATTGATATCTGTTCGTTTTTTCAGCGGCGTATGAATTCCATCATAGGCATAGAGAACTTGAATCTTGACTCCAGATTGGTCAAAGATCACGTCTTTGGCTTTTGCAGTTTTCACCACTGTCTTATGATCTTGTAGCGCGGTTATCTGCGTGAGAACGTCTTCATAGTCACAGCCCCAAGGCTTTTCTGGGTCACATATTTCCTTCAGTGGAATGTTGAAGTAGGCTTTACTGATGAGGATATTTGCGGCTAAGATTTCCTTGATGGCGCCATAGTGGTCATGGTGGGGGTGGCTGATGATCAGGAGATCGATTTTATTCACTTGATGAGCTTTAAGAAAGGGAACAATCCACTGTCCTTGGTCCCCCGTATCAATCAGGATATTTGAGAGAACTTCGCTTCCTTGATGGAGCTGCAAGAGATGAGAATCTCCCTGCTTGTCCGTCACATTGACATTAATCATCGTCCATTCGAGGGCGCTTTTGGGTTCTATTTCTTTGGCTCGAGCTGTTGGATTGAGGAACCCTAAAAAGGTGAAAATTGCTATCAATTGATAGACTTTCGTGCGGCCGAGCATTAGCTAACCTTTCGAAGGCAATATTTGAGTAGTCGATGAATCAGTTGGAATTTTAATAAAAACTGGTTGATCCTTTCAGCGAGCCGATGATGCCGGGATCTCAGTAAAAGTTCGGAATGGCCTACTCTAATCTCAAGATCCTGATTACGGGCCTTCAGTGCTAAGTAATTGGCCTTGAGCCCATTTTCTTCTTGAGGAAGGCGTGGAAAATCTGGAATCGCTAAAGGATGGCTAAATAGGGAGAGTAGATCTCTTTGGTGATCTTCAAGAGTTCCTGCGCAGGTTGCGAGTGATAGAAATTCCGCTTCAAGAGTGATATTTTTTTCAAATTCAGGTTGAATTTCAAGTTCCTGACAGAGCTTTTCATATAGAGCTTTGAGTGTGGGGAAAGGTTTGGAGTGGGGAAAGAGATTGAGCATCCTGAGTAGTAGAAAAACGTTTCGAAAGATAAACCAACTTTTTGATACACTCGAGTCCAAGGACCACTCTAAGTCAAAGAGGGCGTAATTGTCTCCACTGTTCGTTTTTGAAGCATTGACGAAAGTAGCATCAATGGCTTCACCTTTGAGTTCTCCTGATCTTGAGGTTTCTGTCCAGCTCCACAGATTCATGGACCAAGTGAGGAACTGTTTGAATTCATCGATAAATAGCGTCCATTCCTCAAAATAGATTCGACTGAGTAAGAGGTTCTCGACCTTTTGGCCATTAGCTAATGAAGTCATCGGCAATGTTTGCCATTTTAGTTTTAGATTCTTCCCCTGATAAAGCTTTTTTTGAAAGCCATTTTCTACTCCGACTGAATGCAGAGAATGCAACGGGTACAGGGCTTTCTTGACGACATCAATCTGTGGTGGCGCCTGATTTTGAAGTGGAGCTTCGAGACCCGATTGAGAATTGAAGAGAAACACCGTTTGGGTCGGTATCTGCCGCGAATTAGAATAATGCCATGCAACTTCCTGGTTTTTTAATTCACCCTTCAAAAGTTGATTGCGAATTGGAGAATCGGAGTCTTGTGTCGCAATGAAGAGAAATGAATTTGAGAATTCCGACAATAACCCTGCCTTAGAGACTGAGCGAAGGGCAAGCAAATCCGGATATTGGGTGAGGCGGGGGCTGCCATAATTTTCAAAGCTTTTGGTGTTCGCTAGGTCACATGCGAGATCCGGGTGGCATTGCATGAGTTTTTCGGAAATGATTGTCGATGGAATTTTATAGTCCGGAAACGGATAGTGTTCATCGATTTGAGAAAAGCCCTCGCGGACTAAGATGGAGCGCAGTTCTTTTCTTGAAAATGTCTTAGGTGAAGGCGAGAGAGGGTAATCGCAGATTCCATCAAATATCTGGCCGCTATGATCTTCTGCTGCACCGCTCCAATATTTTATTCCTAATTTATTTTCAATCGCGAGGATGAGAACACCATTTTCTTTCAGGTGAGAGGAAGCTTTCTTTATAAACCAGCTAAATGGAGTCTCGTTCGAATCGGAAGGGGGGTTAATAAACATCTCAGAATATTCTAGAACTCCGATGACACATACGACATCGAATTTCTGATCAAAGTGGGCGTCCTGAACATTGCCTACCTGACCTGTCCAGTTCTTGAGATCTCGAAGTCGGGCAGAGAGTGCAGCATATCTTCTTTCGGTGCCTTCGACAACGGTGAGGAATTGGCAGTTTTCGGCCAAGTGGCGTGAAACGGCCCCCATTCCTGCCCCCAGTTCAAGGACGTCTAAACCAGTGAAATTCAGGTGTCTGAGAAGGTTGGCTCTTTCCGTGCAGAGATGGTAACGGACCGGCCAATCTTGGTATTGCTCAGAGCAAATTGAAGATTGTGAACTTAGATTTTGCTGTTGTTGTAAGAGGTGGAGTATTTTTGTTTCTACTTCTACACCATCATTGTATCGAATCGACATGCTTTGGGTCCTTTTATATTTCAAATTCCCGGGCTATTTTTTGGGCTACTTGAGGGAGAGATCGGCAGTTAGGAAAGATAAATCGACTTTTTTCGATTCGTTTTTCATGTTCTAAAATCTGCTTCTGAGCTTGGGTGAGTGCCTGCGCTACACTTCCTGGAATGGGCTGGCAGTTGATAAAATTAGCAGATATTTTGGATAGGTCCTTACATTCATAGATGTTATTGACCACTAGCATGCCGGATGCTGCCATTTCTAGAGGGGGGTAGCTCGGGTGGGGGGACAGCATTAAAGAAATGCCAATATCAAACGTCCTGAGTACATGAGGGTAAAGGGCGAGGGGGAGCTTTCCTAAGCTTTGGAATGGAACATCGTTGTGGAGAAAGATAGTGGGATGTGTTTCGCCAGCCGAAAAAATTTGAACTTGTTCGGGTTTTAGATCCGATCGGCGGATCCATTCATCGAGTCCGCAGACGATCGTATCGAATAGGTTCCGATCGACTTTAGGGCGGCCATAGGCAAAGACTCTCAGTTTGTTCCGATTCTTCATTTTGGCTAAAGAAGGGGGGAAGAACTTCCCAAGATCAATCTGAGGGGCAAGGGTGTACTCTTCCAGGTTTTGAATTTGAGTATGTCCGTTGCTCTTAAAATATTCGGCTAAGCTGGGTGCGTTAAAAATGGGCACATAGTTGAGTGAATAAGAGTGAAGCGCTAATGCAAAATCTTGGGACCAGGGATAGAAATGAGGTTCGAAGTCTTGAATGAGATAAATAAACCTCATTTCATTCAGTTTTAGATTCTGAATCACAGTTTGGGCTTGGATTGCGGTCCACCAGGCTGTAGCTATAAACAGGTCGTTTTTTCCAATGATAGGCATTTGTTTCTGTCGGTCGCGCGCATCTGCCACAGTCAGACGTTCTTTAAAATCCTTAAAATTGGGAAAGAACCTTTCGGCAAATTCCCAAAATTGTCTTTCCTGATCGGAATTCAGGTTACTGTCAGTTGAGATGAGGCAGACTTCATGGCCTTGAAGGAGAAGTTCTCCGGCCAGACTGAGTGCTGTGGCGATTCCACCAAAGATGTGCTCAGGTTGTAAAGTGGGGACCAGTAAGTTGAACCTTCGTTGCTGCCGGTCGCAGAGGGCGAGAGCAAGAGGAATGAGGCTTTTTCTATCTGTATAGTCGGAAGTTGTGTAGCGGGGAGGGAGAATTTGAAGTTTATAGCGAGCTTTTTTAGATTTTACCTGGATGAACGTCCAAGATTTTTTGGTGATCCAAGAAAGAGAATTATAAAATCGTCTGATAGACGAGAGATCGGAAAGAATCTTTCCCATAAAGATTCGAAGAAGAATTTGGAAGTAGGGGGATGCCTTAGCTTGGTAGCGAAGTAAGGTCGGGATGAGTCGGAGAGTATCGATCCGGCGAGAGCCAAAGTGCCTCGAGAAAGTCTTTTTTCCGTGTGAGATGAGTTGGACGAGCAAGTCAGTTTCAATTCGATTCCTGAGCTGCCATTCTTGGATGAATACCTGTTTTCTGGATGGCTCGTTTGGCTTGGATCCAACAGTATGCGGCTTGTTTGAGTGCGTACTTTGAGGAAGGATTGCCCCGATAAGGTTATGCGAGTGCTGGCGATAGGATTGGAGGACCTTAGGATGTGCGATGATTTTACCGACCTGGGTGGCGCATAGGGCAATCCACAGATCATGGTAATAAGCAGGTGGATGTGCTTGTGTTGGAAAGGGAAGTGCAATTTTGAGTACTTCTATTCGAAAGGCCGCAGCGCATCCAGTCACTGAGTTCTTAAGTATGAGGTCTAAAACAGAATGGCTTTTTGTGTGTCTTTTTTCGGTGACCCAGCAAGATTGTCCTAAGGGTTGGCTCAAGGAATCGATGAGGCGGAGGTCATTATGAATGAGCGAACAGCTTGAGCTGCTATTCAAGTAGTTGACTAATGTTTCTACTTTTTCTCTATCCCAGATGTCATCTTGATCACAGGGCAAAACATACTTTAAGTTTTCAGTCACCGGCTTATTCTCTAGGAGGGAGTAAAAGCCGGCTTCAAAGTTGTGCCAGACGCCAAGTTTTCCAAGGTTTCGATGATATTCAAAGCGAGGGTCTTTTGACGTGAGCTCACGAATTTGGTTACTTTTTTCGGCTGAAGGAGAGTCATCCGAGATGATGCAGATGAAATTTTTATACGTTTGATCGCAGATACTGATGAACTGCTGTCTAAAAAAATCAATATCTGGATCAAAAGTAGCTATCACAATGGCGACTTGAGGAGAAGGTAAATGATCAGACATGAAATAAATCACTATCAGACAGTTCGTTGCTTGTCGTGAAGAATCTGAAAAGCATTTGCGAGAAGAATTTAAGGGATAGCCTTCGAGTGAGCCATATACCAATTGTCAGTCGGCTCGCACTTCGATAAGTTGTTTAGAATGAAGATTTCGGATATTTTGACCCGTCTGCTGGGTGTAGACATGTTTTGCTTGGGTAAAAAATTTCTCGTCTATAATTTGGTCAGTAGAAATCTCAAAACGAAGTATCGGCGTTCTGTTTTTGGTCTTTTTTGGACCCTTCTAGCGCCTATAGCCGTGACATGCATCTATTATTTTGTATTTAAAGTCATCCTTCAGATTCAAGTTCCCCACTATTCTGTTTTTATTCTCAGTGGAGTTCTTCCGTGGACATTTTTTGCTCAAACTTTAGGTGAGGGCATGGAGTCGATTGTTGGAAATTGGGGTTTGGTTTCTAAGGTACCCATTCCCATTCAAGTATTTCCATTTGTGAATGCGATTACCAATCTTTCAACCCTCTGTTTGTCTATTCCTGTCCTTCTAGGCGCTGCCTGGATTTCTGGCGTACCTTTTGGAGGGGCCTTTTTGTATTTGCCGTTTTTCATATTTGCCCTTTTTTTTATGACTTATTGTTTGTCGTTATCGCTGGCTATTTTGTTTGTCTACTTTAGAGATTTTCGCCATATGCTTACGATAGGATTACAGCTGTTGTTTTATGGGACTCCCGTTTTATATGATCCGATCATGATTCCACAGAAGTATAAGTGGATTTTAGATGTTAACCCCATTGCTTACCTTTTTACTGGGATGCACAAGATTCTGGCCCGAGGAGAATCTCCCTCTCCACATGAGGTACTTGGGGTTGCTTTTTGGTCCCTAGTGCTTTTCGCTTTGTCAGTCCTTTTTCAAAATAAATTTGGAAATGAGATTGTGGAGAAAATTTAAAATGAACTCTCAAATTCAACCCTGTATTCAAGTTCAGAATTTGACTAAAAAATTCAGATTTTGGAGTGATCGTCCGACTAGCATTAAAACAGTCCTTGTAGATTCACTGCGAGGTAAATTTAAGTTTGGTAAGAAAGAACAGTTCACTGCTCTTGAGGATGTTAGCTTTGATATTTATCCGGGTGAGTTTGTCGGAATTATGGGTAGAAATGGGGCAGGCAAAAGTACTCTGCTGAAACTCATTACAGGAATTTATACTCCGACGAGTGGGTCGATTCAGGTGAATCAAGCGATAGCACCTTTAATTGAGTTAGGCGCTGGTTTTGATGGTGACCTGTCGGGTTATGAGAATATTTTTTTAAATGCAGCTATTTTAGGATTGGGGAAAAATGCTACCGAAGCTGCGTTACCCGAGATATTGGATTTTTCTGAATTGGCAGACAAAATCTATATGCCAGTTAAGAATTATTCGAGTGGCATGCTGGTTCGTCTCGGATTTTCAATTGCTGTGAATCTACCTTCCCCCATTGTTCTGGTGGATGAAGTGTTGGCCGTGGGTGATGTAGGATTTCAAGAGAAGTGTATCAAAAAAATCAGGAGCCTCCATAGTCAGGGTCGTACTTTGGTCCTGATTACTCACAGCCCAATTGCCGTGAGGCAGGTTTGCCAGAGATGTATTGTGATTGACCATAGGAAGAAAGTTTTTGATGGCGCGGTCGAAGAAGGAATTCAGGTTTATTTGAAAGCAGTGCAGTCATAGGGTTTTAAAAAGTCCTGCTGCAGTGATGGCGGAAATGCGCTTGTCTTATGCCGTATTGACATACGGTATAAGATACGGTAGAGTTATTCTTAGCCATGAATGAATCTAGAAAAATTACTGTAATCCTTCCTGATGAACTCATAGTGAGAGCGACGAGGGCCTCCGGTGAGGGGCTTACTCCAACAATCAGGCGAGGCCTTGAGTTGGTTGCAGCTAAAGACACTTATACAGCTATCGAGGGCATCGCTGGAAAGTACAAAAAAAAACAGTTAGGTATTTCGCTGGGTGAGCTCAGGGAAGATAAAAAAAAGTGATTTGTGCAGATACTTCTGTATGGGTTGCTTTCCTTAATGGCGATGATCATGAGCAAGTAAATAAATTTGCTCATGCGCTGCGGAGTAATATTCTTGGAATGGCTCCAGCCGTATTGTCTGAGCTGATTTCTTTTCCAGGTATAGATCTTAGCGATATTAAGTTGATGACTGAATTGCCTTTCATCGATTTAAAAGAGGGCTATTGGCACCGTGTTGGAGAATCCCGACGAGAAATTTTGAAACAGGGACTCAAAGCTCGATTGGCAGACGCACACATTGCCCAGAGTTGTATGGATTCAGAGATCCCTTTGCTTGCAATCGATCAAGACTTTAGGCATTTTACCCAATTTGGTCTGGTTTTGGTCTGAATTGTTACTTCACAGCCATTCGCCACTCTCCAGATACCACTGAATAGTATGGGCAAGGCCCTTTTCGAACTCGAATTCTCGAGTGAAGCCGAGTTGGGTTTGGGATAATCGGTCATCGATGGCGTATCTGCGGTCATGGCCCAAGCGATCGGTCACGAATTGAATGCCGGACTCATAGGGTTTGCCGTCTTTTCTGGGCTTTAGGTGATCGAGTTCTTTGCAGATGGTCTTGACGACCTGAAGGTTATTGCGTTCGGCATGACCACCGAAACAGTAGGTGGATCCGGGCGTGCCTTTTTCTAGAGCGAGGAAAATCCCATTGCAGTGGTCGATCACGTGGATCCAGTCTCGAACATTTCCTCCATCCCCATAGACTGGGAGGGGTTGATTTGTGAGGGCCCGGGTGATCATCGTGGGGATGAGCTTTTCTGGAAACTGGCGGGGACCGTAGTTGTTCGAGCAATTGCTGGTCAACGTAGGGAGTCCGTAGGTGTGGTGCCAGGCTCGAACCAGGTGGTCGCCGGCAGCCTTGGACGCAGAGTAGGGGGAGTTGGGTGCGTAGGGAGTGGTCTCGCTAAATTGACCGGTAGCCCCGAGCGAACCGTAGACTTCGTCTGTAGAAACTTGAAGGTATCTGAACCGCTCTCGATGGGCAGGAGAAAGGCCTTTCCAATAGTTCAAGGTGGCGCTCAGGAGCTGAAAGGTTCCGGTGATGTTCGTTTCAATAAAGGCAGCAGGGCCATCAATGGAGCGATCGACGTGAGACTCGGCTGCAAAGTGAACCAGTTGGTCGACCTGGTGTTCTTTGAGGAGTCTGAGGGTGAGGTCAAAGTCGCAAATATTCCCTACGACGAGTTGAAGTTCGCCTGGACCGGCGAACCCCTCTAGATTTTTCCGGTGTCCAGCGTAGGTGAGTACATCCAAAACGATGACCTTGTGACCCCGCTGAATGGCGATTTCTACAAAATTGCTTCCGATAAAACCGGCCCCGCCCGTCACAAGGAGGCATTGAGCTGAATGATTCTGCATCTCTCGGTTATAGCCAAGATTCAGACTGTTCGCCATTGCGAAAATAACAGCCTGAAAAGGGACGGTTCATTTGGCTTTGGCCGCGCGCAAGCTCAATTGAAGTATAGGTCTCAACTCTCTGTATCAAAAGTTTTTTTAATCTCATGCAGCTTTTCGTTTGCGGGAAGCTTTCTTTTGTTTTTCTTTTAGCTGCTGAGCGTCTTTGACCTCAAAAGTGACGTGGCCCTTCGCAACGGACACTTCGACCTCGTAACGATCAAATTTTAATACTTGATGATCTTTTTTTTCTTCAACATCATCGAATTCTACAGCTAGTAATTCGCCATCTTCAGAAAAAAAGCCCACCCCAATTTCGTTTTTAGCTTCAACAGCATCTCCTTTGGGCCCTTGAAACCATGAGATTGAAAGTGGTCCAGAATCGCCAATGACACGAAATGATATTTTCTCTTTTTTCATAATTTAATTCTCTTAAATTTCTTATGCTTGTTGCGATGTTTCTGTCCTATTGGATACATGCTGGAAAGGTAGGCTCCATCTGGGATGATTTTTACGATAACAACAATGAAATTTCCACTTTCCAATCGGTAAAAGAAATCATATTCTTTGTTTTCATTGTTGCCATCGCGATAAAGATCTGTCGGATCTCGTAAAACCCGCTCCATGGTTTCTAAAATAATATCTTGTGGAATTCCTCTAAAGTGCTCTTCAATTACGTGTTTCATGGCTTCGCTCGTGATAATGACGCGATCGCCTGTAATTGCAGTAATGACTGCAATAATTTTTCTAACCATCAGGAGATAGCTCCATTTCTTGAGGTTTTAAGTACCTGCGAACAGACTTCTTTTGGGGATATTGTTCTTTTGGGGATATTGAATGACTCGATTGATGCTCTTTGAGGAGCCTGAGGGTGAGATCAAAATCGCAAATATACCCCACGACAAGTTGAAGTTCGCCTGGACCGGCGAACCCCTCTAGATTTTTCCGATGCCCAGCGTAGGTGAGTGCATCCAGAACGATGACCTTGTGACCCCGCTGAATGGCGATTTCTACAAAATTGATTCCAATAAAACCAGCCCCACCCGTCACTAGGAGGCATTGTTCTGAATGATTCTGCATCTCTCGGTTATAACTAAGATTTAGACTGTTCGCCATTGCGAAAACAACAGTGTGAAAAGGACAGTTCTATCGATCTCAAGAAGACCGAGCCTTGCCTAAGTCGATCGGGTGATGGCATAGTGATTCGATGAAGGGTATTATTCTAGCCGGTGGCAGCGGGACTCGTCTCTATCCGTTGACTCGTTCGATCAGTAAACAGCTTTTGCCGATCTATGATAAGCCGACGATCTATTATCCGCTTTCGACTCTGATGTTGGCGGGAATTCGAGAGATTTTGATTATCAGCACGCCCCGTGATTTGCCGATGATTCAGCAACTCTTGGGGGATGGAAGCGAATTGGGAATTTCACTCTCCTATCGTGAACAGCCTCGTCCCGAGGGGATTGCTCAGGCCTTTGTGATTGGGGCCGATTTTATCCGAGGCTCTTCCGTTTGTTTAGTTCTAGGCGATAATATTTTCTATGGGCACCATATGGTCCCGTCGCTAGAGAAAGCTGCTCAAATCGGATCGGGGGCTTTAGTTTTTGCCTATCATGTGAATGACCCCGAGCGTTATGGTGTGATTGAGTTTGACCCTCAAGGTAAGGTTGTGAGCTTAGAGGAAAAGCCTAAAAAGCCTAGGTCTTCTTGGGCTGTAACCGGGCTGTATTTCTATGATTCTCAAGTGGTAGAAGTCGCAAAGGGCCTGAAGCCTTCTGCCCGGAATGAGCTTGAGATTACTGAGCTGAATCTATTCTACTTGCGTCAAGGTCAGTTGAACGTCGAGTTATTGGGACGTGGGGTTGCTTGGTTAGATAGTGGTACCTACGACTCCCTCTTGCAGGCCTCCCAGTTTGTGCAGACGTTAGAGCAACGCCAGGGACTCAAGGTCGCCTGTATTGAGGAGATTGCTTTTCTTAAAGGGTTTATCAATGCAGAGCAACTGGAAAAACTTGCTGATATTTATTCCTCCAATTCATATGGCCAGTATTTGCGGCGTGTTTTAAAGGAAAACGGAAATATTTTTAACGGAAAGACTTTTAAATGAAGCCGGTACTCATTTTGGGTTCCACAGGACAGGTTGGGTCAGCATTATTGCGGGTCTATCAGCAGCTCCGCCATCCGACGGTTGCACTCGATCTGGAGCAGATTGACTTAGCGAAGCCAGATCAAATTGATTTAAAATTAAATTCCTATTTTTCAAATGAGAAGCCTTCTGCGGTGATCAATGCTGCAGCCTACACGCAGGTGGATCAGGCTGAAAAAGAAGAAGAACTTGCTCATCGTATTAATGCTGAAGCTCCCCAGGCCATAGCGCGTTGGTGCCTTGAAAATCAAATTCCGTGGGTTCACTATTCTACCGACTATGTCTTTTCTGGGGAAGGAGTCACTCCATGGAAGGAAGACGACTCAGTGGGTCCGTTGAGTGCTTATGGTCGAACGAAGCTAGCTGGCGAGCGTCTCGCTCTAGGTGTGGGTGGCGACGGATTGATCTTCAGGACTTGCTGGGTCTATGATGCTACGGGAAAGAATTTTCTGAGAACAATGCTCCGACTCGGGTCAGAGCGGGAGTCGTTGAGGGTGGTTTCAGATCAGATCGGAGCTCCTACATTTGCTCGCCATTTAGCTGAGGCTACGGTCGCAGCTTTGAAAAATGCTCAGCTTTTGCCTGAGTTTCCACGCGGAATCTATCATCTTTGCAATGGGGGTGAGACCCATTGGTGCGAATTTGCGCAAGGTATTTTTAAGGCTGCCGAGCAGGATGGGTTGCCACTTCGGGTAAAGGAAGTCGTAGGGATTGCCAGCTCCGAATATCCGACGCCTGCCAAAAGACCTTTAAATTCTCGTTTGAATACTTCTAAGGCGAAGCAGGTCTTGGGAGTCTCCCTTCCTCATTGGAAGGTAGGCCTTGAAGAATGTGTGTCCGAATACATGAGGGATTTAGCGTGAAGGTGGTTCATACAGAACTGCAAGGGCTCCAGATTGTCGAACTCAAAATTCATGGGGATTCGCGTGGGTTTTTTGTGGAGCGGTTCAATGAGAGTGTTTTTCGCGACCTTGATTTGCCTCTTCATTTTGTCCAAGATAATCATTCGCGCTCAGCTCCTGGAATTTTACGGGGACTTCATTATCAGGTGAATCCAGCTCAAGGTAAACTCGTGGGAGTAGTGCGGGGTCGGATTTGGGATGTTGCAGTCGATATTCGCTCTGACTCTCCGACTTTTGGGAAGAGTTTTGGCATCGAATTGAGTGATCTCAATGGGAGGCTCCTCTGGGTTCCAGGTGGATTTGCTCATGGCTTTTGTGTGATCGGAGATGAACCCGCTGATGTTTTCTACAAAGTGACTACTTTGTACAACCCTCAGCTGGAGGGAGGTATTCTCTGGGATGATCCAGACCTAAAAATACAATGGCCTATGGCTGCGCCGCAGGTGTCCATTCGGGACATGCATCTTCAAAGTTTTGCTCATTACCAGCTAAAGCCTGCTTTTTAGTCGGTATCTTAGTGAGTGTCTGAGTCAGTAGTTAGGGCCTTTCCGATGCTCCGTGCAAGGCAGGCGCGCGTGAGTGGGCGATCACTTTTCCAATTCATGATCGCCAATAGTAGGAGTCCGAACCCCAGGTCCAAGCGGGAAAGGAACGTGATTCTTTCCCAAATCGATAGGGGTAGTCCTTCTCTTTGAGCGGCGGACGCAAGTCGAAGTGATTTTCTCCACCCATTTTTACACTTATTTAGAATTTCTGCAAAAGTGGATCCAGCGGGCAAGGTAAACAATTTTCGGTAGGGACTCACGCCGACTTCGTTTTCTGGGTGTTGGCGGTAGGCGTAGAGAGGCTGGTGAATCGCTCGAATTCCTCCGTGGTAGGAGGCGACCAGAGCGTACCAATGATCGTGGAACTCGGCTTCTTCTGGAATGGTGGGGAACCTCCTGGCGAGCTCAGCATCAAAGAGCATGGAACATCCTGCTACAATATTTCTGACATAAAAGTGTCTGGGCTTGCAGTTGTGGATGCCTCTTCGTTCCAGGGCCCATGCTGTTTTGGAAGCGATCTTTTCATTTTCTAGAATATGCATGTCTGAATGCACAAGGCTGAGTGGCCCTTGGGTTGAGAAGGCGCGGAGGCACTCGGAGAGTTTGTTTTCATACCACACATCATCTTGGTCAGAGCAGGCGATGACGGAGACGGAGTGCCGAAGAGACTCCTGGATTGCCTTCTCAAAGTTCTTTTTATGGCCGAGGCGGATTTTGTTTTCGACCCAGTGGAAACGGGCGTCGGCCTGGAAAGGAGTGATGAGACGGGATGATAGGACCGGATCCAGAGGGGAGTCCAAAGCAATGACACAAATCCAGTCGGTATGGCTTTGCTTTTGAATGGACAGCAGTTGCTGAGCAAAGACTTCCAGGTCGGGTTGATAGGCGGCGAGGGCAATTCCTACTTTCACGAAGGGCACTCCTTATAGCGTCTTGTCAAAATCACAAAGCCTTGTGAAAATCACAAGAAAACGCATAAAATTTACAAAAATTATGCCCTATCTTGTGATTTTCACAAGATCGTAAGGTGTGCATTCGCTCGCGTTTACTGTTTTTAATTCAAGATTTGCGCTCTCTTCTCGAGAATCTGCAAGTAGGCCTCTTTCATGGGCTTGCTTAGAAAGGATTGAGGAATGAGCTCACGAAGAAGAGTCGTCCACTCCGGAACTTCTCCGAAGACTTTTTCAACATAACTTTCACTCAGCTTCAGATCTTTCAACGCAAATTTTTTAAAATAAGATTTCTGAATATTCCGGTCTTTGCCACCGAGTGAAATCGCAAGATCACTTTTTTCGTTTACAAGAGCGATCCGAGTATTTAGCCAGTCATAGATGGGACTCAGCCGGTAAATTCCTAGATTCTTTTCCATCTCGAGGAGCGACCAATTTTTCAAATGCATATCCCCGTTCGCGGTCAGAAAACAAAAGAGTACTCTTCGAAAGTAATCATTCAAGTTCAAGGGCCCAGCCTGGGTATGTGCTGAAATGGCCTGTCCGACTTTTTCGTGACTGAGCGAATATTTGTTTTGGCTAGCCGCTTCGTAAATCTGAGCCATGTCTTCGACCAGAAGTTTTTGATTCTCCTGTGTGCGATCGAACCGTCGAATAACGAATACCAACCCTACTTTTTCGATCTCAATGAGTCCAGTCGGTGGTACATCAAATCCTAATCTGCGGGCCGCAGTCATGGTAAGATGCTCGTTTGCGGGAAGTTCAGGGTGATTACCTACGGGCTTCAAAATAAAGGCAGACTTCGCAGCAGAGATGTGGAGTTCGCTTTTCAATAGCGTAAAAAGTCCTTTGCGTTGAGCGCCAGAAATACTTCCGTCGTTAACGGTGCGAGAAAAGCTCAACAAAGGCTGTTCTTCGTCTAATTGTACGCGAAGGACTTTTGACGTACCCCAAAGCTTTTTGTAGCAAGCGGCATGGTAAGCCCCTGACTGGATTGTTCTCAGGCAAAACGAGCACATTCCGGGAAGGGGCGCGATCTTTACAGAAAAGGCTTTTGTTTTTTCAGCATCGAAGTCCTCATTTTCGGAGATTAGCTCCCCCTCTTTATTTAGGGCATGAATACTGACTGCGCCGATAGGGTTCGAGCCGATCAACATGAGTAGGCCCCAGCGATTTTTCTTGTCGATATGGAATTTTTTTTCGGTTTGGTTCAGCAGCCATCCTTCCATGATGAGGTTATCGAAAAAAGGATGGAGCCGGACAGATGAAAACTCACGCTTTTCAGTCGGGAAGCAAATCGCAATCGAGATAGCATCCGATTTCATCACGTAACTTTCATCGTAGCGAAAGAGGAAATCTTGATCCGCCTGACGGAGTAAAATTCCGACACGCTGATCTCGCAACCGGATTTCGGCTTGGTAAGCTTTTATTTTGCTTTCCATGCCTATGACTCAATCACTTTCTTTGTCTTTTTGTCGATAATAGCGAGCTCACAGCCTAGGAGCGAGAGAGCTTTATTCAGTGTTTCCAGGCGAATAGAACTACTCCCGTTTTCGACTTCGTTCACGAATGAAAAACTGACTCCGCTTTGCTCTGCGAGTTCGCGCTGAGTCAGGTTATAGGCTTTGCGGATCGATTTGAGTTGTTTTCCAAGCTTCATGATAGGCTCCTCGTATCGCCATGAGGCGATTATCCTATTTACATTTTGTAATTTTATCGCTCATTGCCTATATTTACTAATAAATATCGTCATATAACGTTTTTTTTGATTTTTAAAGATAATATATCGTCATATAGCGATATATTTATCGACGTCATGGTGCAGCAGATTCATGTGCTCAAGGGATTTTTGGAAGAGAACCCAGCTGAATCACTCCTTTCGCCAAATCAGCAACTTGCTCTGGCACTCTTTGATAAGACCGAAGAGATTTCGACAAAACTTGTATCCGATCATCTCGCGATCCCGGTTGTGTCTGCTAAGCAAGTGTTGAGTCGACTCTTCGAACTCAAATTGATAGTTCGTTTGGGGGCTGGACGCACGACTAGGTGCAAGAACCCAGAAAGGAAGCGGTGCGTTCGAATTGAACCCATGCTAAAGTCCCCAGGCTATGGTTTCACAAATGCCACCGTCCAACACCCCCCAGAAGTCTTTCCCTATGCCGTCTCATCCTCTCACTCCGAGTTTTGAGCCCGCAGCCTTTGAAACGAAGATTTATGAATATTGGGAGCAAAATCAATGTTTCCGGGCATCCGACACGAATGCTCCGGGGCAAAAATCTTTCTCCATGGTGATCCCGCCTCCGAATGTGACGGGGGTTCTGCACATGGGGCATGCCTTGACCAACACGATCCAGGATATTTTGGTTCGCTGGCGAAGGATGCATGGCGATAATACGCTTTGGCTCCCTGGAACCGATCATGCGGGGATCGCAACTCAAGCGCAGGTCGAAAAGGCCATCGCGAAGGAAGGAAAGGGTCCATCTGGCAGGCCGCTGACTCGCCATGATTTGGGCCGGGAAGCCTTTTTGGCCCGTACCTGGAAGTGGAAGGAAGAGCACGGAAGCCAAATTACTTTCCAGCTCAAGAGACTGGGTTCATCTTTAGATTGGAGTCGTGAGCGGTTCACGATGGACGAGGGTTGTTCTTCGGCAGTCCGCGAAGTTTTTGTACGACTCTATGAAGAAAAACTGATTTATCGAGGTGAGCGAATCATCAATTGGTGCCCTCGTTGCCAGACGGCGCTTTCGGATTTAGAAGTCATTCCCTCTGAGCGTAAAGGAAGCCTCTGGCACCTCATTTATAAGATCGTAGATGAAAAGGGGAATGCCGTGCTCAATCCAGACCAAAGCGAAGCGCAGGTGGTGATTGCGACTACTCGCCCGGAGACTTTGCTCGGGGACACCGCAGTGGCTGTTCATCCAGAGGACGAGCGTTACAGTCATTGGATAGGCAAGTGGGCCCGCGTCCCGCTGCCTGGCGGCGGTCTGTCCCGAACTGTGCCGGTGATTGCGGATACATACGTGGACCGAGAGTTCGGAAGTGGCGCGCTTAAGGTGACGCCTGCCCATGACTTTAACGACTATGATTTGGGCAAGAAGCACGGTCTTGCGGTTTTGTCAGTCATGGGAAAAGACGGTCGTATATCTGCCGATGGAGGTCCTTACAGTGGGCTTAAGTTTTCTGAGGCACGGGAAAAGGTTCTTCTTGATCTCAATGAACTGGGGCTTTTAGTTAGGACTGAAGATCATCAGCATAAGGTAGGGCTCTGTCAGCGCTGTGAAACGGTGGCTGAGCCCATCATTTCTAAACAGTGGTTTGTTCAGATTCAACCTTTGGCGCAGCCAGCGATTGATGCCGTAAAAGAAGGGAAAATCCAGTTTTCGCCTCAATCATGGGAGAAGACCTACTATGAATGGATGAATCACATTCGAGACTGGTGCATCTCGAGACAGCTTTGGTGGGGGCATCAAATTCCTGCATGGTATTGTGACCTTTGCGAAGGAATTACGGTCGATAGACAAACCCCCCGTGCTTGTGTTCATTGCCAAGCAGTCGGCTCCCACTTACGTCAGGATGAAGACGTCTTAGACACCTGGTTTAGTTCCGGGCTTTGGCCTTTTGCGACGCTGGGGTGGCCCGAGAAAACTGAAACTCTCGAAACCTTTTATCCCACATCGATTTTAGAGACGGGCTTTGACATTATTTTCTTCTGGGTGGCCCGGATGATTATGATGGGTCTGCATTTTATGGGCGAGGTGCCTTTCCGTAAAGTTTACCTGCACGCTATGGTGCGGGACGAAAAAGGCGAAAAGATGTCCAAGTCCAAAGGGAATGTCATCGATCCGCTGAAAATCGTAGATGTTCAGGGTGCTGACCCCCTGCGATTTACCCTGGCGATTATGGCAGGCCAAGGCAGAGATATTAAGCTATCGATGGATCGCGTCGAGGGTTATCGAGCTTTTTGTAATAAGCTTTGGAATGCGGTTAAATTTTTTCATTTGCAGCTCCAGCCTCAACAGGGGGGGGCTCTCGAAGAGCCTTTTCAAGGACTCGTTGAAGAGCCAGTCGAAGGACTCGAAAATTGGATTGAGAAGAATTATAGAGAACTTGATGGGTTCAATCAGTGGATCCTCCTTCGTTTGCAAAAGCTGATTCCGGTGGTCGAAGGGGGTTTTCAAAATTTTGAAATCAACCTATCCGCCCAAGCCCTCTATGAATTCACCTGGCATCAACTTTGTGATTGGTATATTGAGTTTTCCAAGCTTTCTTTGAAGGCGGGGGGAAGGCAGCGAGTCGAGACGATCTATACCCTTCGGTTCGTTTTGGAGAAACTCCTCAGACTTTTGCACCCTTTGATACCGTTTGTGACAGAGGAACTGTGGCAGTCGCTCCCT
>JANNCA010000102.1:0-2181 GCA_031386075.1 Oligoflexia bacterium | reverse complement strand
TTCGAATATCACCTAATGTTTTTCAATTTTACCACGATAAGAAATACGGTGGATGGTCATACAAAAGGTCTTTGTACGACGAATCTACCGAATCAGGGATGCATGATCGGTGGAAGATATTTTTGTGAAGCTCGAAAGCGTAGGCTTCTTCAGGCAAGGAAAATATCAGAAGAAGTTAAAGCCTAAAAAAAATGAAGATATTGTTCGTCGAATGCGGAAATCGGGAGAAATTCCAATCGCCTTTGTGGATGCTTTGGATGCGGTCGAAAATAAACATGATAAACTGAAAGCAGCCCTCTCTCTTGATAAAATCTTTACTTACGCAAAGTCTAAATTCCATGACTCAAGTGCCGTTGCAAAATGGATGATCAACGGGTCGATACCAGGACAAAAGGGAGGAGCCTTACGCAATATGAGCGGATTGTTCAAGTCTGCCAAACAGGTTCAACTCATACACAAACAAGTCAAAGATCTAGAATCAAAAATTCGAACTTCACGTGCTCGAGTAAATAAAAAAAGGAGAAGTAAGGCAGATTTGGGTGGGAAGAAACAAGATCGACCAGACCTTCTGGAAGGTGCTGGGAAGCGGTTCACCCTTTTAGTCAAATTGTGCGAACAGTCGATTGCAAGTGCAGGTTCGTTATGAAAATTTATCGTGGAATAGAATTTGGACGTCTTCTTTTTATGCTCGATTCTGATGCTTCTTCCGCTTGGAGAGAGATCGGAGATGTATATGTTCCACCAGGTGCCTCAAATATGGCCAACTGGTGGCTTGATTCAAAATTTAAAAATGTTCGTAAGGAGTTTATTGGGTATATTTGTCGTTCTGGTCACGAAGCATTCTTTGATGTGAGCGTGGAATTTAATGCTTTGAGAGGCGGCAGATTCAATCCAGCTAGAAGCTTTGGAATGCTTTACACTGCAGAAAGCCCAACTTGGGCGGCACTTGAGGTTCTTTATCATCAATTCAGCAGCGCCGAACCTATCTACAAAGGAATGCATAAAAAGAGTGGTATGATTCACTCTAGTTTCAACGTAAAGGTGCCGGAGTGTCTTAGTGCTTTGATAGTTGTTTTTGAGTTTGAACTAACGCCAGAACCAGAAATCAATGAACCCTGTAAAGATACCAAATCCCTCACTGAAGTCTGTGAAAAAATAGGTTTTGGAAGGTATACGAGAGACGGATTTTCCAGAAATTTCATTTTTGGCAATGATTATGAAATAGCCCAAATTTTAGGGTGCTATATTAATTCAAAAAAAGCTCATGCTCTACGTGTGCCTTCTGCTCGAGTTTCATTTTATCTTCAAGATAAATTAAACATGAATAATATTGTTATTCCGGAAAAAACCCTTGATCAGCTCAATATCAAATTGACTGGAAGTTTTCGGGAATACTTATGCAAAGTAGAAATGAATCCAGATCCGTATCATAGGGTAGTTATGACCGCATTTGGAGAAAGAACTCAAAAAGCCACTTTTTTGTTGGAACCGACCCCAACACTGCGCCATCCTAGCAGACAGGTTCTGACATACCAACCAGCTTTGCAGCACATACGCAAAAGAGAACCAGCTGATGAAAGGTTGGTTCATCTCCAACGGTTTTTAGCAGATCCAAGTGGAAACAAGTGATTTAAACTCAAACTAGATGGAAACAGTAATTATCTCAGAAGTCGGGCAATATGCTCGAAAACCTTTTTAGCAAACGGCGCTAGATTGGCAATCTTGCCGACTACGTCTAAATAGCCTTTAATTTTTTCAAGATCTGGTGCTTTTACTTTTAGTTGAGTTTCGACACTCTGTAGCGCCTTTTCCACTTCTATCTGGTCTGATTCTTTAAGAGTAGCTGACTCTGAACGTAGTCTGTCAAACAATTCCAAAATCTCATCTAACTGAATGCCGCCGATATTCCCGGTGTTTGTTTGGGCCCCGCTTCCCCCAATATTTGCTTGTCCTCTTATTATTGTTGTGTGGAAGGTTTGATTCAGCACAGGGGAAGAAATCGGAGCAGGATCTGCTGGTTTGGACATATCGGCATTCGGATTTTCCGCTTGGATCGTAAGTACGTAGTCAAGAATTCGAGTACGTACAGTATCCACCACACCCCTTGTACTGCGGGCGCTAAGTTGGAGACCAAGAGTCGATCAAAGAGGCAGATCGAACCGGCGGTTATCCGGGTTTGAG
>JANNCA010000046.1:0-20192 GCA_031386075.1 Oligoflexia bacterium | reverse complement strand
GTTTGCCTGAATGCAACTGCATGGCAGTACTATAAAAGTGGGGTTCTCGCGGCCAATTGTGGTTCTGATTTGGCCTCTATGAATCACTGTGCTCAGTTAGTGGGTTTTGGGACTGCAGGAGATGGGAGTCAATATTGGATTGTTCGAAATCAATGGGGAGCTAGTTGGGGGATTAATGGATTTATTCAAATAAAGATGGGATCAAATCTTTGTGGAATTGCCAATGAAGTGACCTATGTTACCCCAGAAGTGAGTCCGACTCCTGCTCCATCGGTGGCGCCAATTCCGGTTCCCACGGTATCTCCAGTGCCAGTACCCACTTCGCTCCCTAATGGTCAGCAGGAAACCCTAGATTTTAGGAGTCTTCGTCTTGGGATAGGAACTGAATGTCAGGGGTCAGCCCCGATGGGTATTTTGATGGTTACTTGTCGAACCCAACTTTCAGCTTCGACAGTTTCATCGGCAGTGAGTCGTACTAAGCTTACGGTCCTTTTAGATCGAGTTTTGATGAATTTAGAGGCCCAAGTTAAAGCGATCCGGCCTCATTTCTATCAAAATTTAACCTGTTCTTTAGATCCCCTGAGTATTCAGGTTCAAAATTCAGGCAAGAACGGGCAAACAATGACGGGTATTTCAGTTTGTACTCATAGGTAAAGTGAAAGGGAGTCAACCCTTTAAAAGACAATCACCGATCTTCCTGCTGTCAGGGCTTGTGAGTTTGAAAACGCCATAAAAGCTTCGTTGATATCTTCAAGCTTGATTTGTTCTAAGACAAGTTCGGAAAGTTGAAGTCGCCCCTTGAGGAAGAGATTTGCAAGGAGGGGTAAATCTCGGAGTGGATTGATGTCGCCATAAAAACTTCCTTGGACTTTCTTGCCCATACGATGGAATCCTGCTCCTGGAAGGGTAAGGTCTTGGCTGCTTGGGAATGCGCCCACAACAGCGAGACTTCCTCCCTTGCTGAGGGAGTTCCATGCCGATCGAAAAGCAGATGGATTGCCGGTAGCGTCAATGGCATAGTCGACACCTAATCCGTGAGTCATCGATTTAATTGAGTCTTCTGTTGGCGAAGAGTCTACTTGAATGGTGTCTGTGGCTCCTAGTTTTGTTGCAAAATTGAGATTCTGCGGCTTGAGGTCACAGGCTATGATTTTCTCTGCTCCTGCAATCCGGGCCGCCTGAATAGCAGAAATTCCAACCCCGCCGATTCCAAATACAGCAATGCTCGATCCGGGTTCTACCTGGAGAGTTCTGACTACGGCTCCAAATCCGGTACCCACTCCACAGCCGAGGAGGCTCGCCTCTAAATAGGGCATTTCTTCTGGCATTTTTATGCAGGACATCTCAGGGACAACGGTATGAGTAGCGAATGTTGATAGGAGTGAGTAATGGTAGGTTTTCTGTGTATTCCATTGGAGTCGAGTTGTGTTGTCAAGCAGTGTTCCGGCGAACATTGGGCCAAAGGCCATTTCGCAAAGTGTAAATTTACCGCGAACACAATAGGAGCAAGTCCCACAATAAGGGAGCCAGGAGAGAACGACTGCGTCTCCGGCGCAGACCCTCTTGACCTCACGGCCCACCTCTAAGACAACACCGGCTGCCTCATGCCCTAACACGCAGGGGCAAGGTGTCGTCGAGTCGTAGAGCGCATTGTGATCGCTATGGCAAACACCGGAGGCTTTGATTTCCACGAGAACTTCAAACGGGCCAGGGGGTGCAAGCTCAAGTTTTTCAATCTTGAGTGGTTTTTTTGCCTCAATCATCAGAGCTGCCTTGATCTTCATAGTTTCACCCAAATAGATTTTGTTTTTGTGTACGAGTTTAAGGACGCTTGGGCCATCTCTTTGCCCCATCCACTTTGTTTAAATCCTCCAAACGGACTAGCAAAGTCATAACAACCGTAGCGATTGATAAAAATCATTCCGGCATTTAGCTGTGAAGCTACTCGATGGGCTCTAGAAATGTCTTTTGTCCACAATCCGGCTGCGAGTCCATACTGAGTGCTATTGGCCATCTGAATGACTTCAGCTTCTGTTTGAAATGGGGTCAACGTTAGAACTGGGCCAAAGATTTCTTCTTGTGCTATTCTGGATCGATAATCCACCTCTGCAAAAACTGTAGGTCTAACGAAAAATCCTTTAGCATTGTCTCCTGTGATGTCTCTTTTGCCTCCTGCAATGAGGTGAGCTCCTTCAGATTTTCCGATCTCAATGTAACTTAGAATTTTATCCAGCTGCTGTTGGGTGCATTGAGGGCCCTGATCACTTTGGGGATCGAAGGGGTCCCCGCATCGAACTTGATTGGCCTGAGTAGCAAAATAGTCTACAAATCGAGAATAATGAGATTGATGAACAAAAAAACGGGTGGGTTCAGAACACTTTTCTCCCTTGTGACAAAACAGAGCATAAAAAGATCGTTTTAGGGCAAAATCGACATCAGGGGTATCCTCAAAAATAATATTAGGAGACTTTCCTCCAAGCTCTAAGGTAACTGCCTTTAGGTTACTGCTGGCTGATTGATGGACAATTTTCTTGCCAACTTCAGTGCTTCCCGTGAATGAAATTTTATTAATTTCAGGATGACCTGAAAGGAGGTCTCCAGTCTTCGAACCACCTAGGACAACATTTATGACCCCAGGTGGGAAAATTTTCGCTTCATTCAAAAGCTCAGTGAGGCGAAGTAAGCTTGACGAGGTCTGGGGTGATGGCTTGACGATAGCCGTATTTCCCATGGCAAGACAAGCCGATAGTTTCCAACAAGCCAATAAAAGCGGAAAATTCCAAGGTACGATGAGTGCGCAAACCCCCATCGGTTCTCGAACTGTATAGTTGAGAAAGGCAGGACCAACGGGGCAAGTTTCACCATAAACTTTTGTAGTCCAACCTGCATAGTATTCAAAAACCTCAGCTGCTTCAGGGATATCATCTTCGTAGGACTCTTTATAGAGTTTCCCATTTTCAAGCGTTTCTAGTGTAGCTAGTTCGACGTGATGAATTCTTATAATTTCAGCTACACGAAAAAGAGAATCTGCTCGCGCTTTTGGATGAAGGTTTGACCAGGCAGAATCTTTCAGAGCCAGCTGTGCGGCATGCACCGCTGATTGAACCGTTTCAGGACCTGCACAATAAAGGGTAGATAAGGAATCACCCGTGGTGGGGTTGATGGAGGTAAACAGTTCTGAATGGGGCTCCTGAGTCCACTTGCCGCCGATTATGCTGGATTTTGGACAATTCATCCAATCCCTCGCCCATCTGATGTCTTCCGTTTTCATTGAGGTCATTCCTTTTGATGATTAAATGTTTGTTGAAACCGAGATAATTCTTCGTGTCTTTTCAAATCTGGTTCTAGATCTGATATACAAAATTTATTAAATTTGTCACAGCATGGGGTTAAAAGTCGAAGGGAGTCTAGAAGAGTGCTTCCCATAAAACCATCAAAAACATTGAGGTCTAACTCTGAGTTCTGTAAAGCAATTTGCAACGAATATTCGGCTCCTAGAATTTTGAAGCCACACTGAAGGAGTGTCTCTGGTAAAATAGGATTCACCTTGGAAGAGATCGATGAGAAAAAAGAAGAACTGTTTTGGACTTGAGGGAGATGAAATTCGCCCAGTCCGCCTTTAGGACCGCTCGAGAGGAGGCGAACATCCCTTGCAAACTTCATTAAAACTTGAGCGAGAAGACTAATACAAGAGTGAAAGCTGGCTAGGTCGTCACTATTTTGGGCAGAATCGTAAAGATTTTCACTGCGCGATAGGGGGAGGTCGGTCACCTGCATTAACTCTTGGATGACACGGTCCCGATAAGGTGTTGTTGCACCTTCACCTGAGCCGACGACTGTTCCCCCAAGGTTGATTTTGAGTAGATTCAAAGATTCTTGTTCGATTGCCTGAAGGCGGCGATTAAGAGATGTACTATAGCCCTTCCATGAGTTTCCTAAATTGACACAGATTGCGTCTTGGAGACAGGTTCGACTGAGTTTAGTGATTGAAGTCCATTTGTAACATTGGGAGTCGATAGTACTTATTAAATTCCTCAAGACTTCCACGAGCAACTGGGATTCTCGAAAGGCAGCAATTCTGAAAGAGGTATGTAATACATCCGCCGTAGATTGAGAGAGGTTGATAATTTTGATAGGCAACCCAGATTGAGTAGCTATGACTTCTAAAACATTCATGTGAATGGAGATAGAGCCGCCGCCACTTAACATGTCTACGGGAAATCGCTCTAGAATTTTTTCATCAGAACCTGTCTGAATAAACTGCTTTAATTCGCGGAAGGCACGCTCAAGCCTTTCAAATACTTCGAAATTAAAGTGTCCGCTGAAGAAATTCGCACGAGCTGCTGCTAGTTTAACTTCTAGAAGTGAATGGAGCAAGGCAATATAATTTCCCAATTTTCGATCTGAAAAGCTCACATAAAAAAGGCTTTTTTCAGTTTCAGTCATTCCCATCCTCAAATCTTCACTGAATCCGTCTACCTAGAAATTACTTCAGCAACTAACAGAAAATCCCGCTGTATCTCAATTAAATTTTTTATTTTTCAAAAATAGTGCTAGAGATCTCCAAATTGTGGGGTTCAAAAGCTTGAATAGTAATCAACAGCCTAATTTGCCATTTCAATTGGACAGTGAGAAAGTGAAGTTAAAGACTTCGTTAGTTACTGTAGATAACTTGAGCGTCAATCTTGGCGATCGGGCTATTTTAAAAGGTATTTCGCTTCAGGTTGAATCGGGAGAATGCGTTGCAATTTTAGGTGCGAGCGGATGTGGAAAATCAACATTATTAAAATCTATTATTGGCCTAGTTGAACCTGACAATGGATGCGTGACGGTCAACGGAGTCGTAATGGGACCGAATTCATCCACTTCCCTCCGGAGGAAGATTGGATATAGCGTACAGGATGGCGGATTATTTCCTCATCTGAATGTACTCGAGAATGTCGTATTGATGGCTAAGATTCTCAAATGGACGAAGGTAGAAATTTCGAATCGAGTAGATGAACTCATTCAGCTCACTCGGCTTCAGTCTGAACTTCTTCGACGATATCCCGCACAGCTATCTGGAGGTCAACGTCAAAGAGTGAGCCTCATTCGGGCTCTATTTTTGGATCCAAGTTTGATCCTCTTAGATGAACCTTTGGGCGCCCTAGATCCCATCGTTAGGTCCGAACTACAAGAGGATTTAAAGGCAATCTTTCGGTCCCTAAATAAAGCTGTGCTTTTCGTAACTCACGACCTCTCAGAAGCAACCTTTTTAAGTAATCGCTTGGTACTGATGAAAGACGGTGAAATTCTTCAGGTTGGGCAGATGATTGATTTTATCAGAAGGCCATCAGACGCCTTCGTTTCTAAATTTATCTATTCTCAAAAAAACTATTTTATGGAACTGATTCAATGAAAATATATGGTTCTAAAAATATTTATATTTACAATTTTATATTTATTATTAGTTTAATTTTTTGTTTTTTTTCACTTCACTCTGATGCTTCTAATTCATCCATAGTGATGGGATCTAAGAAAATCACAGAATCTGTTATTTTAGGCGACATTGGGATAAAGCTTTTGAGTGCAAACGGATTGCCAGTTATTCACAGGCAAGAATTAGGGCTCAGTCAAATTTTGTGGAGATCCCTGTTGAGAGGGGATATCGATATTTATCCAGAATATACAGGTACTCTGATAAAGGAGTTGCTCCCTGAATATAATTTAAAAAATTTGTCTGAAATTCAAATTAAACTTCGTCAGAAATTCGGGGTTGGAACTTTCGATCCTTTTGGATTTGTGAATAATTTTGCTCTTGGGATTTCAGAGGAACTCGGAGAAAAATTAAAGATCTCAAAAATATCCGATCTAAAAAAATATCCAAATATTAGGTTCGGGTTGAGTCACGATTTTATCGATCGAAATGATGGTTGGCCTCTTGTTCAGCGTAGGTATCAATTGAATCATTCATCGGTCATCGGGATGGAGCATGAGCTGACCTATCGGGCATTGAATGAAAAGGTGATCGACGTTATCGATCTATATTCGACGGATGCTGAGATTTCACTCTATAAGATTCGAATTTTAGAAGACGATCTGGGTATTTTTCCAAATTATCAGGGGATCTACATCTATCGCCTCGACTTGGAGCGTCGTTTTCCTCGTGCAATTCCGATTTTAATGCAACTCGGAGGAAGTATCTCTCAACAGGAAATGGTTCACCTCAATCGAAGGGCGAAGGTCGACCGTCTTGATGAGAAGCAGGTCGCACTTGAATTTCTGAGTCAGTATTCGATGACCCCTCGTGGTAGTGGCTTCGACAATCTGGTCAAAATGACGGATTCTGTTCCGGGAAACTTCACTGGGTGGAATTTTATCGGGAAGTTGAAAACAGCTGAGATTTGGCTTCGGACTCAGGAGCATCTCTATCTAGTTTTCATCTCCCTTTTGTCGTCCATTTTTGTTGCTATTCCATTGGGGGTGTTCGCTGCAAAGGTCCCTCGATTGGGTCCCTCAATTTTGGGAATCGCTGGAATCATTCAAACGATTCCTTCGCTGGCATTATTGGTCTTCATGGTTCCAATATTTGGGATAGGAACTGTCCCGTCGGTGGCAGCTCTGTTTTTATATAGTCTGTTACCGATTGTCAGAAATACCTATACGGGTATTTCTAGTATTCCTGAGAGTATATCTGAGTCAGCGTCTGGAATTGGTTTAAATTTTTGGCAGAAATTAGCGATGGTAGAGATGCCTATGGCATCTAAAAGTATTTTTTCAGGTGTCAAGACTGCGGCCGTAATTAATGTAGGAACTGCAACTCTCGGTTCGATGATTGGGGCCGGCGGCTTGGGTCAGTTGATTCTTGTAGGGGTTAGAAAAGACGATTTAAGTATGATACTGCAGGGTGCGGTCCCTGCAGCTGTCCTAGCTATTTTAGTGCAAGCTTTATTTGACTGGGGAGAGCGTAGGTTCTTAACCTATTAGAAAGGATAGTTAGCCAATTGATTCAAAAAAAAAGATCAGCCACTTTAGTTATTACTTGCCCAGATCGAAAAGGACTAGTGGCCAGAATTTCAAGTTTTTTGTTTGAACATGGCGCAAATATTTTGCATTCTCAACAACATCAAGATGCTGAAAATGGCTTGTTCTTGATGCGTACTGAATGGGATCCATCCGAAAGTGATTTGGACCAGCAGAACTTTGGTTCCCTTTTTTCTACTATTTCTGTAGATATGGCTATGAGTTGGAAGGTATCTTTTTCAGATGTGAAAACTAGAGTGGCTATTTTTGTCTCTAAGTTTGATCATTGCTTGGCTGATCTTTTGTACCGCCATCGAATGGGGGACCTGAATGGCGAAATTGTGCTAGTATTGAGTAACCATCCTCAAGCCCGAACTCTGGTGGAGTTTTATCGACTTCCATTTTATGAGATTCCTGTTACTGCGGATCAGAAGGAACGTGCAGAGCAGTCTCAATTGGACCTTATGGCGAAGTTTCAAATAGATTTGATTGTGCTTGCTCGTTATATGCAGGTTTTGTCTCCAAATTTTGTTCATCAATTTCCCCATCGAATTATTAATATTCACCATTCTTTTTTGCCGGCTTTTCAAGGTGCTAAGCCTTATCACCGTGCTTTCCAGAGGGGGGTTAAAATCATTGGGGCCACCAGTCACTATGTGACAGAGGATCTCGACGAGGGGCCGATTATCCATCAAGATGTAGTTCGGGTTTCTCATCGGGATCAAATTGAGGATCTTGTGAGAAGGGGGCGTGATTTGGAGTCAATGGCACTGTCCCGAGCGGTTCAGCTTCATTTAGAGCATCGAATTGTGGCGTATGATAATAAGACCGTCATATTAGAATGAAGGAGAATTTATGAAAGCATGGCGAACTGAAAAGCACGGGGGTATTGAGGTTTTGAGTGAGGTGCTTCAAAGATGTGAAATTCCGATTCCCCAGTGTGGACCTATGCAGGCTTTGGTCCGAGTTGAAGCCGTCGGTTTGAATCATGTTGACCTGTGGATTCAGAAAGGAGTGGAGGGGCATCAATTCCATCTCCCTATTATTCCTGGTGGAGATATCTCAGGGACGATTGAAGAGATGGGTTCCGGTTCGGAGTCCATACTGAGCAAAAATGGCATTCATATTGGTTCACCTGTCCTTGTCAATCCAGGAGTATCCTGTGGTCAGTGTGAAGCTTGCCTAGGGGGGTTTGATCCTCTATGTCGCTCTTACGGTATGTTTGGGGAGACTCAAAATGGTGGGTGTGCTGAATATGTAGTAGTGCCGATTGCGAATTTGATTTTGCGACCTCGAGAGATTTCTGCGGTTGACGGCGCTTCATTGGCTATTCCTTATCTCACGGCTTGGACCATGCTGACTCGGAAGGCCCAGATTAAGCCCGGAGAAACCGTGCTCATTCAGGCGGGTGGAAGTGGGGTTTCTGTGGCTGCGACCCAAATGGCAAAGCTCTTGGGGGCTTCTGTTATTACGACGGTTGGAAGTGATGAAAAAATTCAAAAGTCCCGCGATTTGGGCGCCGATTTTGTGATCAATTACCGAAAGTCCTCTTTTCGGGAAGAGCTGAAAAAGTACTTGGCCTCACAAGGTAAAAAGGGTTGCGACGTGGTCCTCGATCACGTTGGGGCAGATACGTTTCAGGAGAGCATCAAGTCACTTGCCTGGGGTGGGCGGCTTGTGACCTGCGGAGCAACTTCAGGGGCTCAGGTTCCCTTAGATCTGAAGGTCATTTTCTTTAAAAATATATCTGTCCTGGGTTCCACGATGGGGAGTAAAAGTGATTTTATTCGAGTGGTTCGTCTAGTAGCGAGCGGTCAACTTAAACCCGTAGTGGATACTGTCTATTCGTTAAATGATGTGCCGATGGCTTTTGAGAGGCTCCATCAGCGGAATATTTTCGGTAAAATTGTGATTAAGCTATAGTCAGAATTCATGAGCTCGAAGGGAATTCAGATCCTCTCGGGTTTTTTCGATCTCTCGAAGCTGTACTCGACGAATTTTTCCGGTCCTGGCATGGGTCTGCCCATGGATCCGAATTTCACTTTTTGTCCGGGAGAGTTTCCTAAAAGTGCAGTGGTTTCAGTTTGACCAAATCCTTAAATGGCATAATTCCTAGTGGAGAGATTTAGTTTTGTTTAGCTCCAATGGATTGATAGGTAAAGGTCTTCCGAGTGCCCAGAACAGAACTCCAAAAAGAAAAAATAATACTAAAGGAATTATTTCTACAAGAAGGTAGGTGGATCGCTCTTCTGGTTTCCAGCCCTTCGGAGTAAAGTCACCTCCGAACCAATCGACTCCTAGTCCGGGTGCGATGATTTGTATTGCAGTAAAGGCAATACAAAGTGTGAGCCAAATGGATAGGACCGATGCCATGGGCACTCTATACGGTCGGGGCTGGTCTGGATGCGTGATCCGTAGACGCCAGAGCGCGGGGAAAATGATGATATAAGACAAAAGAGTAGTGGATACGGCGATGTTAAGGATCGCTCCAAAGTACTTCGAAGGATCTCCATGGTTCAAAGTGCGTGTGACCCCGAGAGTTGCAGTGGATACTATTCCTGAGAGGAAGTTCACGCGAACTGGGGTTCCGTATTTTTTAGAAATGGCACCCAGCCATTTGGGCCCAGCGCCATCATAGCCAGAAACAGCTAGGGCTCGGTCTGATCCCATAAGCCAGGCAGTACCTGATGAAAAAAGGCATAGGATAAAAAGAAGGGCCATGAATGGTGAGATCCAAAGGGATAAACCCGAGGTCTGACGTCTTCCTATAGTGATTGAGTCGCCATAAATCGAAAACACTACTTTGATCGCATCGATAAAACCCCCGAGACTAGACACTTCCTTAAAGGGTAAAACGATTAAGATTCCTAGAATTGGAATGCTATAAAGTAAAAGGGTCAGAATTGTGCCCCGGCTAATCGCATAAGGGATATCTCTTTGTGGGTCCTTCATTTCTTCGCCTGCGGCATGGGGTGTTTCGAAGCCTACAAAGTTGAATAAAATAACTCCAGAGAGTGCCACCATTCCACTTATTGTAACGGAAAAATTGCCCAATTGAACGCCGTGTATTCCATGAACATAAGCATATAGTAGGGTAGACACTGCAAAAAACCCGAGAAGTATAAATCGGGCGATCGCACCCAAGATCGGCACCCATTTTCCAATTTTAAAAGAAAGAATTGTAGCGATTACGCTCATCCAAATAAAAATTAACGTGAAAGACAAGAAAAAAAACGAGGATAATTTTTGTCTATTTAGAAAAAAAACCTCAAAAGTTGTCGCTGCGAGCGGTGCTAATGTACCCCCGAGCCATACTGGATTGGTCACCCAGTAAAAAAAATTATTGATAGCAGCTGGGAATCGGCCGAATGCAAGGCGAACCCAAAAATAGGGGCCTCCCTCTCGCGGGAAAGCAGTACCCAGTTCAGCAAACACGAGAGCACTTGGAATAAAAAATACAATACTGAAAAGTATGAGCCAAGTAAAAGCTTGAGCTCCCTGAGCAGCTATGGATGCTACAGTGTCAACGCCAACTAAAGTGCAAAGAGTGAAACAAAAAAGATCGAACCGCCCAAAATTTTTTTGTAAATTTTCAATTTCTGGTTTCATAGATCTCTTTGAGAGCCATTGAGTCACTCCTGTTTAAAATAAATTTTTATGGGCCTTCAGAATAGAAAGTAGATTCTGAACCTCCTCAAAAGTATTGTAAATGTGTGGAGACATTCGAATCCCATAAGCGGGTCTAAAATCTGTAAGGACTCCAAATTCTTTCAGTTTTGATTCAATTTCACTTAAATTGTTTTTTCCTGAGCCTAAACAAACAGTTCCACCTCTTTCGTTGGCTTGAAGTGGGGATAAGACGGGTAGGCCCAATTCTAATGCACCTTCGGTGAGTAAGTGAGTGAGTTCCCGGTTGCTAGATTGGATCTGATCAATGCCGACATTGAGTAAAAGTTCAAGTCCGGAATTAGCAATGAAAAATGGAATAATTGAAGGGGTGCCGCCTTGGAAACGGTTGCCGTCCTTGGAAAATTCAAAGTGGTTGATGTCAAATTCCATGGGATTGCTGTGAGAAAACCAACCTACATCGATAGGAGTCAGCTCAGCAATCCGATCTGAGTGTATCCACAAGAACCCTGCGCCGGGGCCTCCGCAGAGCCATTTGATACAGGACCCAGAAATAAAATCACAGCCCCAGCTTTGAGCGTCGATCGGAACTACTCCGGCACTCTGAGCTACATCAACTAAGGTGTAAATACCTAGTTTCCGAGCTTCTCGACAGATTTCTTGAATGGGATTCATCTGACTGGTCCCATAGGTAATGTGAGAGATGACGAGCAGCTGAACTGACCCATTCAGAGCAGAAGTCCATTGTTCTTGAGTTACCTTTAGACCAGTGGACTCGATCCATTCAGATTCGTATCCAAAAGATTCGCCCCGAGCCATGGCAAAGCCGATGGACGGGAATTCTGTTTTTGAAAGTACAATTTTTTTTCTACCAGGCCGTCGAGGGAGGCTGAAGAGTAATTTAGTCACTGCAGATGAGATGTTCGATTGTGGAGAAACTTCGTGGGGCTTGCCTTGAACCAGTTGGGCAATGTTTTTCTTGAACCTTGAAAGTTCTTCTAGCCAGCTGGGCCAAGCTAGGCTCGCCTGTTCGCTCCAAAGTGAAAAAAATCGCTCACTGCCTTCCTTTGCCGTGATGGGCAGACACCCAACAGAATGATTGAGTAAGTAGGTCGAATTTTTGGGGATATGGAATAGGTTTTTAGTCATGGGTATCTTTTTTGAATGGACAGGTGAGAGGCTGTCTTACTTGGCCATATTCACCACCCCATTCGTTGGTCATTTGATTTCGAATTTCCCAAAGTTGAGGGAAAAAAGAGGCTTGGAGCCCAGTTTCCAGTAATTCTACGGAGCGTCCCTTGAGGGAGCGAGCACCTAGGCCAATGCTTCGATGAATGAGCTGAATATGATGGTATCTAAATTTTTTAAAAAGCTCATCGAATTCAATCATGGATTCAGCAATGACGTAGGAGTTGCAATGGCGGTATTCAGAGTTGTAGATTTGGGCAATTGTCTGATTATTTTTTTTTAAGTAATAAGTATCAAAAGAATTCCACAAGTGTTTGGGCATGCTGAGAAGAGTTCTGAATCCCGGGGACTCCTGGCCGCTTCCATTGCCGAGTTGAACTCGAATTTGTTGGTACTCTTTGGGTGACATCGTTTCAAGGACGTCAAGAGACTGGATCAGAATTTTTTGGACTTTATGTACGCGATTAAAAAGGGAGAGTACTCTGGGTGTGTTTTCTTGCTGAAGGTATTCATCAATATCTAGCAGTGTATAGGCGATGAGTTTCATCCAGAGTTCTTCAGACTGATGAACAATTTGAAATTGAAGCTCGTCATGGTTACAAAAAGCACTAAAATCTTTTTGCAACCCTAAAAGTGAATGGGTATTTAGATAGGCTTCATAGTCTAGGTTTCCATTGCCTCTCATTAAGGGGTAAAAATGTTCGCGATCCATAATTAGGATGACCTCCGTTAAATTGATAATAATTTAACCTCAATCATAACCTAATGGCTTATGACATAACAAGTCGCAAGGCGCATTTTAGGAGTTGTGGGGCAAAATGATAGCAAGAACCCAGATTATTTTTGACCGCTAGGACTCAGTGAGCTATGTACGGGGCATGAAAAAAATAAATCATTTATTAGGAAGTGCAGTATTAGTCGCCCATTGTGTTGGAGTTGCAGTGAGTGTTCCTGCATTTGCAATGAATGTGAGGGGTGGATTGTCCCTGATGGTCGGTGCTTTGGCGATTGGGCAGACCCATGAGTATCGTACCCCCTTCCGGACTCGAGTTGTCGGACGAGGAGGGTTTTCCCAGGCGTTCATGGCGATGGACGCAGAGTCTTCTCTTCCGTCGAGTGAATTGGGTAGCTATCTGGATAGCGTAGAGAATCTAGACCTGGAAAGATATATGGGCAAATGGTATGAAATTGCCAAGATTCCGATGAGCTACGAGCCTGAGATGATTGATCCTGTTGCTGAGTATTCTCTCAGTGAGGGTAAGATTCGTTTCGAAAACACAGGATATCTCAAGGCATCTCCTTCGAAAAAGATTAAACTGACGGGAACTTCCGAGTCCGTTGATCCCATTCATCATTCCAAGCTGAGTGTTCAGTTGAGTCCCGAAGGGCGCTCTCCTGCAGGTAAATATTGGATCTTCGAGGTGGGTGCAGATTATGAGTATGCAGTGGTAGGGACCCCTGAGCGGACGAGATTCAGGATCCTGTCCCGCACCCCAGACTTAGATAGGGAGCTCTATGAGGATATCCTTTCTCGCTTCGGAGTATGGGGATTTGATACCAGCAAAGTAGTTCAGAATATTCAAAGAGAAGCGACTGATCTCTAGACGTTTCATTTCTGGAATCAGCGGAATTCAATCCAAAACATTGAGAGTAGGGTTCAGACAATGAAAACGATGGCTGCAGTGGCCTGGGCACCGAATCAACCTTTAGAGGTAGCTGAGATTGATGTCGAAGGGCCAAGGGCAGGGGAAGTTTTGGTGCGGATGGTAGCTACGGGCGTCTGCCACACCGATGCTTTTACTTTGTCCGGTGACGATCCTGAGGCTGTGTTTCCTTGTGTTTTGGGTCATGAGGGTGCTGGGGTGGTCGAAGAGTTGGGTGAGGGGGTTACCTCTCTCAAGCCCGGGGATTCCGTAATTCCTATTTATATTCCAGAATGTCGCAGGTGTGCCCACTGCTTATCTGGGAAGACAAATTTATGTATGGCTTTAGATGAAACGGAGTGGTCGGGTCTCATGCCGGATGGGACAGTTCGTTTTTCTAAAAATGGGAAAAAAATATTTCATTACATGGGAGTTTCCAGTTTTTCAGAGTATTCGGTGATTCCGGAAATTGCTCTGGCAAAAATCAACCGCCAAGCTCCACTCGAAAAAGTTTGTTTACTTGGTTGTGGAATTACGACTGGCATCGGTGCTGTGCTCAATACAGCGAAAGTTAAGCCGGGAGCCAGCGTCGCAGTTTTTGGTTTGGGAGGAATTGGTTTGAGCGTTGTGCAAGGCGCTGTGATGGCCCAAGCAAGTCGAATTCTAGCAATTGACACGAATGAGAATAAATTTGAACTTGCTCGTCAATTGGGCGCAACGGATTGCATTAACCCGCTCAAGTGGTGTCAGCCGATTCAAGAAATTATCGTAGATCTTACTCAGGGTGGGGTCGACTATTCATTTGAGTGTGTAGGGAATGTGGATCTGATGCGTTCTGCACTCGAATCCTGCCATATGGGTTGGGGAGAGTCGATTATTATTGGAGTTGCTGGTGCAGGAAAATTGATTCAAACTCGTCCTTTTCAGTTGGTTTCGGGTCGAGTGTGGCGGGGAACTGCGTTTGGTGGCGTGAAGGGGAGAACCGAGTTGCCGGGCTATGTGGATCAGTATATGAACGGCAAGCTGGAAATCGATAAATTGATTACTCATCAGCTAAAGCTGAGTCAGGTCAATCAGGCTTTTGAGTTGATGCATTCTGGGGAAAGTATCCGAAGCGTGATTCATTTTCGCTAGAGGTCTCGGCTCTGCTGTATTGCGGGATTGTCAAAATACAACGGACTCCAGGCTAGATAGGGTTCTGAGTCATCCGGCTGAGCCTATCTAAGTTCTGATCCTTACCTGCCGCGTGTCTCAAGTTAGTAGACTTTGAAAGCAAAGTGTGGGAATAGTTTCGTTCCTAAAATTAATATCAATTATAAAATAACTATCGAGGTTGCTATGAGGTTACCAGTAGCGTTTAGAAGATGGTCTATCTGGATTTTTCTATTTTTAGCAGCTTTGGCTTCATCGGGATATTCAGCCTCAAAGCCAAGTCCGGCGTATCCTACTCAAGATCGATTCGATCGGCAAACCGAAAATCCTAGGGTTGAATTGACGGGACCCACCCGCACTCAGCTCGATCAAGTCATCGAATCATTAGAGGAAGGCAGATCTACTCAGGGTAACGAAAGAATTTTAGACGAAGATGGAGGACATAAATATAGGAAGGAAATACAGTCTGAAACCACAGGAAAAATTGAATCTTATTGTAAGTTTTTTAGCTGTAACTCTGAGCAGAATCAGAGAAATTTAAAATTTTTTTTCAATCCAAATTGGTGTAAGTGCACCCCTCGTCGTTGTGTCGGATTCATGGGGCTGGCGGCACTCTATGGTGGGGCAGCCGTAGTTTATTCGCAGTATGGCCTTAGCATTCTTTCAAGTTATAGTGCCTCTGTTTCAGCGGCAGTTTTTATTAATGGTTTTGAGACTATGCTCAATATGGTCTCCTTGTTTTCTTCTGTTCCAAAGAAAGTCGAACCTACCCCTAAAAAGCTTTTAAAGAAATTGGCAGTGATCATTCCAGTTCACGGCAAAGATAAAGATATCGAACCTTCCATTCAGTCACTTATAGACTCAGGGATAGGGATATCGCAAATATTTGTAATTGAAAACACGGGGAAGCGCTATACTTTGAGCGAAAGCAGAACCTTTAGTTTGCTCAAAGATAATCCTCTTTATAAGGACGTAAAATATCACTACATTGATGCTTGGGGTAGCAAAGTAGCTGCTGAATATTTGGGAGGAATTAGCGCAGCAAAATTTGGATTCAAGTATATGATGGCAATTGATGACGACGTGATTGTACCGAAGCACTTTGATCCCTACCTTCGCTTGATTAATGACCGAGTCAAGTTAATAGCCTATCCTATTGAGCCATCTAATAACGTCAATTACGGAACCCAGATGCAAAAGCAAGAATATCGAACGGCTGACATACAAAACTATTTTAAAGCAAATCTCGGGACCGCACTTTCTGCACATGGGGCTATTAGTGTAGCTGACTTAGGTACGTACCTCAGGGTGATGCGAGATAGGCCAGTCAATGGATCTTTTTCTTCGGAAGACCAGAAAAAAAGCATGGCCTTCAGGTGGGACGGTTCTGATATTGCCATGGCCCCTGGGGTTCCTATAGGGACTGAAGTGCCAGAGGACTGCGCAGTTCTCTGGGGCCAAAGAGTTGGATCATGGAATACCGGAGCTCAGCTGATGAGTGATTTTTACACTGAAGATTTGCTTACGGACTGTCCACAAAATTGTGATCTTCAAAAAATTCCAAACAGTATCCTTAAAAAAGTTTACCAATTTCAGTTATTGTTTACTAATGTGTCAGAAATTGTAAGACCCGTCATCGGGGTTTCATTTGCAGGGAACTGGTATTTTTGGGCAGTTGTATGCGGTGTTACGGAAGCCAACATTTTAATAGGTATTTTAGACGATTCTTTTATTGCCCCCCACCGAAATCGTGAAAGGGTTTGTGCTTCTAGCACGCTTTGGAAGAGTTGTGGCAATCGACATGCAGGCTGTCTCTATTCGGCATTTCAGCTTGCTATGGGAAGTGTGGGAGCTTGTTGTGCGTGTATTGGTGCAGGAGCTGCAGACGACGTAGACTATGGACTGAAAGCGGGATATCCTTCTCAACTGAGAGAGCTGATCGATATTGACGATGAACCTACTCGGTTTTCTAGTTTGGTGAATTTCTTAACAGAAATTGGACCCGATCCTCGTGCAGAAGGTTATGGCGTGGTGCCTCAAGCTTCTGGCCGAGGACTCAGCCCGGTGACAATTGAGCCGAGTTTTTAGTGCGCTTCAGTCGAATGTGGGTTCCAGTTCGGCAGAACTGGAGCACTGCAGATGGGTTGATCAGTAAAAAACCAGAGTGGACTTTGTTCGTTAAAAATAAAATCTAGAACAGAAGTTTGCTTGTAAAATGTTAGGATTAAAATTTGGTGTCCCCATGGAGATTCGAACTCCAGTTACCGCCGTGAAAGGGCAGTGTCCTAGGCCTCTAGACGATGGGGACACAATAGACTATAAAATCTAGCAGTGGAGTCACAGTTACCCTGATCCGTTCTAATTTTCAACTCATTTTCTTTTTTTTCTGATTTATTTAGGAGTTTAGAGTGACCCCAAAAAGAATGCCTCCACATCATCCGGTCAGAAAGCGAATCGAGAGATCAACCCATTTCTGTTGTTTCCTGCGATAGGGTGGGTAGAGATGCCGAATCGAGTCGAATAGGCCCTGCCTATGGATGGCCCGCTCGTGAGAAAACGTCTTATATCCAAAATGCCCATGGTAACTTCCGATGCCACTTTGGCCTGTGCCACCAAAAGGGAGGCTCGGGTTGGCAATGTGGACAAGGGTATTGTTGATGCACGTGCCTCCTGCCCGGGTATTTTTTAAAATCTCGCTGATCCGAGATCGACTTTGACTGAAGATATAAAGCGCTAAGGGCTTCGGCTGATTGCGAATCAAGAGATAAGCCTCGTCTAGGGAACTAAAGGAAAGAATGGGTAAAATAGGTCCAAAAATTTCGTCGTTCATGATGGCATGTTCGGGCTTGACCTGACTGATCAAAGTCGGGCTGACGTACCTCTCAGGATCGTTAAATCGACCTCCGGTTTCAATTTTTGAACCTTCTTGGACGGCTTCTTGGCAGAGGGCTTTGAGCCTCCGGTAGTTGGAGTCATTGATGATTCGACAGAAATCAGGAGATTTTTCCCGTTCTTCTTCAGTGGCACCATAAAGCAAGGAAATTGCTTTTTTGCTGGCAATCAAAAATTCCTCGGTGCGACCTTCGGAAACTAGAACATAGTCGGGGGCGATGCATGTTTGACCTGCGTTGAAAAATTTCCCCCAGACAATTCTCAGGGCTGCTTCGGAAATAGGGGCAGTATCATCGACAATAACGGGAGATTTGCCCCCCAACTCTAAGGTGACTGGAGTGAGATGTTTTGCTGCTGCTTCCATAATCAATCGGCCTACACGAGTACTGCCTGTAAAAAAAACATGATCAAACGGCATGGCTAGGAGTTCCTGCGTGATGAAGAGGTCCCCTTGGATCACAGTGACTTCTTCTTCTTGAAAGCACTGACGAACGAGGTCGCTCAAAAAGCGACTGGTGTTTTCGGTGAGTTCTGATGGTTTAAGAACCGCACAGTTTCCTGCAGCGATGGCAGCAACGAGGGGTATCAGGACGAGACTACAAGGGTAATTCCAAGGGCCAATGATCAGGACGACTCCCTTCGACTCATAATGAAGCTCGCTTCGAGAGCCGAACATGAGGAGAGGGTTTCCAACCCGGATGGGTTTCATCCATTTTTTTAAATTTTTGATTGCGAAGTCAATTTCGGCGACGGTCGAGTAGACTTCAGAAATATCGACTTCAACGGGCGATTTTTTGTAATCGAGAAAAATAGCTTTCTGCAAATCTTGAGTTCGAGACAAAAGTATTTCTTTCAGCTTTTTTAATTTTTGGGTTCGTACAATTGCCGAGCTTTTGCCAACTGAAAGGCAATGATTTTTCTGCTTTAAAAAAATTTCCCGTATTTCTTTTTTATTCATCTCTATCCATTCTAACAATAAAAGTAGCTGCAGGCCCTATCAAAAAAAGTAAATTGAAACTTAAAAATGGATTGATTGGGGCTTGCGCAGCGTGAAAATCTAGGGTAGGCCTCCGATACATCTACAAAGGGGTTAAAAATGAAAAAAAAATTATTCGAACCTACGCTGTCTTTAACGCTCGTCGGATTGTTGCTAACGACCACGGCAATGGGGGGTAACGAAAATCCGCCGGGCGAGATCCAAAAAGATGAAATTCAAAGCTCAAGCACTGTTATTTCTGAGCACAGTTCTTCTGTCGTTGCAACAGGCGCATTGCCGGACAAACAAGATTCCCCAGACTTCAATGGGGAGCAAAATGGAAAGATTCATGTAGATGAACTCGCTGAAGGATTAAAAGCTCAAAATCTGAGAACTTTCGATGAATTAGAAAAGCAGCCGATCAATGCCATTCTTGAAAAAATCATGCAAATCATTGAGTCAAGCCGAGACGGTGTGAGTAAGATGAGAATAGCGGCTTACCACCTTCAGGAGCTTTTGAATATTCACCAGAAATTTAAATTAGGCTCGGAAGATAAAATGGAAGCTTTGAAGAGCCTTTATGTCGAAATCAAAAAGGATCTTAGGGATTTGAGTGTAAAAGAAAGGATTGCCTACGGTTCATCCGAAGCCATTCATGAGATTTCGACGCTGTTTCAAGATAAATATGATGTTAAAATTAAATCACTTTTGAAAGATTACTTTGTAGATGAGATGGGAATGGTTCAGGCCTACGGGGCGGGAGTTTTCTGTGTTTTTGGAGCTGAATTTCGAGTTGGAAAATTAGTATCTGCTACCGGTAGGAGATACTCTTCTTTTTGTGTTACCGCTTCAACGGGTTTGCAGATTGGACTCAGCGCTGGTCAGATACAAGGTAAGACCAAAACTACAGGAGAAGTCATTACTTTTGCGTCTGAGAAGGCCCCATTTCAAATTGATACTTTTATTTCAGGGTATTCAAAATTTCGTTCAACTAGCGATCAAGACGATATTCGAGGAAGTGACTATGTCATGGGCTTAAGGGCTGGGATGTTGAGTATGACCAAACCGTTTAAGTTGCCTTTTTTCGGTAGAGATTTTCGATATTTAAGAGAAAGGCTAGGACTGGTTGCCAATCCGTAAGGTTTGAAAGTTCTAGATCGTTTCAGTAGGTCCCGATCCAGAACTTCCACCTAATTACAGTGGATCGATCCTTTATTTACGGTACAATTGATCTGATGGGCTCCGTTTAGGTCATGTTGAATCGCTTTCCATTCACCGGTCTTGAGGCGTTCTAAAGTGAAAAATCCAAACTCATTTCGAGCTCGACCCAAAGTCGTTTTTGTTCCAAAGATTTCCTTTCCTTCAATTTCGGGTAAGCTCTCAGAATCGAGTTGCGTGCCACCCGTTCCGACAACAATTTGCGGTGGGCGGAGATCAGCGAAGGTCAAGAGTTCAAAAGTATGAATGTGACCTGAAAATATCAGTTCTACAGCGGAGTTTGGAATCCCCTTCCAGGCAGCTTGGAGTGTGGCATTTGCGGTAGTCATCCTTCGTCCGGAGTGGGGATCGTCGACTGCAACAAATCCCCAGAAAGGTTTGTGGGTGAAGAGCCATCGGTTTTGGGTAGGTTTGGTGGGGAGTTGATTGAATGATTGATCCCGGGTGAGCAATTGGAGTTGTCGATTGTATTCAATTCTTGCAGGTTCGGTTGC
>JANNCA010000014.1:0-3953 GCA_031386075.1 Oligoflexia bacterium | reverse complement strand
CCTATGACGGAAATTCGGCATTCAAGTTCAAAAACATCGGTAGGGATGGGTATTCTTACTACCATTTCTGCTATTGCCGTGAGTTACTTTGTCGGTGTTGTAATTATTCCGGTCCTTTTTTCTTTCTTTTTGTTTATTTTGCTTGATCCTTTGGTAAACTGGTTTGATCGGAGAAAGATTTCAAGAAAATTTACTTCTCCAATAGTACTCCTATTTTTTATTTCAATGTCGATTCTAGTCGGATGGGCAGGATATATCGTGCGTGGATTGAATTCAGCTCTTGCTATTATAACCACTGCTTTTTTGATTCCTATTTTAACTCTTTTCTTACTATTGGAGAAAGAGTACTTGTCTAGTCAGCTTAGACTCGCGATTGAACCTACGGTTTCCCTAGGCTTTCTCACACGAGAGGTGAGTCGTATGGTGAGAAGTTTTTTTTTTGGGAAATTTAGTGGTGGGACTCGCTACTTCAGGTGGATTTTTTTTACTCTTTTCAGTCTTGGGGTTAGATAATCGGGTGGCGCTTTCCATTTTTTCTGGATTTGTCAATTTGGTGCCCATTGTCGGTGCTCTTTTGGGAGCTGTCCTACCTCTGGCCCAATGTGTCCTACAGTTTGACACTTTTGGTCTATCCTTGGTTGTCATAGGAAGTTCAATATTCCTACATTTTTTCGTAGCAAATTTTGTCATGCCTAAAGTAGTCGGCTCCCGAATCAATGTGAATGCATCCTCAGCTACCATTGGCCTTATCTTTTGGGGATGGATGTGGGGAGCTATCGGGCTTCTGTTGGCTATACCTCTCACCGCTCTCATTCGAATATTCCTTGCTTCTATGCCGTCTTCTCGGAAGTGGTCAAACCTGATCTCAGAAAGTCCAATGGGAGCGGTGACAAGGATCTCCATTTCAAATCGAAGACGCAATCGGAAAAAAACAGGAGCCTGACTTGGCTTTGGCGAGATACTATTCCAGCAATGAATGAGCCAAAAACGGTACGTGATTTATGAGCGCTTCTAGCTAGAGGGTTGCATGGATTGTGAGGAGATTTCTTGAAACTAGTTCCGTTTTCCTGCAGAGGAGTATTTTATGGAGGCGCACTGTGGCTAAACCGAATCCTCACTTCATTGTCGGCTTGGCGGTTCGACCGGAGGTCTCAAGGCCTATAATGCGCTTCTTGAGGCTCTGCCGTCCAATACAGGTATGGCTTTTGTCTTCATTGCTCATCTCAGCCCCACCGGCAATAGTTTGTTACCTCAACTTCTGTCAGGCTCAACGAAGATGCCGACAATTCAGGCCTTCGAGGGGCTGCCGATTCTGGCAAATCATGTCTACGTTATCCCTCCGAACGCTAATTTTTTTATTGAGAACTATTTCTTTAAATTCGTTTCTCCACGCACTTTGAATCAAGGTCGGCACAAACAGGTGGATCTTTTTTTAAAGTCTTTGGCCGAGGCGATGGGAAAATTTGCGATCCGCATTATTCTTTCTGGTGGTGATGGTACCGAAGGAGCGAAGCTCATTAAGGCGAAGGGTGGTAAAACGCTTGCTCAGGATGTTTCTGCAGATGTCGATTCCATGCCACTTCATGCTCAATCTTCAGGTTGTGTTGATTTTGTTCTTCCACCCGATAGAATTTCAGATGAGCTTGTCAGGATCGGCGAGCGGTTCACTTATGAACGGGCAGCATTGGATACTTAATTTCGTACTACAAGAGTCTCACTCAGTGAGAAGGAAGAAGTGGCTAGGCATATATTTAATAATAACAACTTATAAATATATGCCTAGCCCTATTTTTTCTAGCCGTTGAAGTTAACAATACCAGGTGTACTGTTCAGGCCCCCAGGACAACTATCAGTCGTCATCTGGCTTCCATAGAAGGCCCCTTTAATGTCGATCGTCTTATCCGAGTTCGGTGTCGGAACATTCCTACAGGTGAACTCTGCACCAAAGAATACAGTGATCTGCCTCTCGATCGGGACCATCGCTGCCGCAGTTCCTTGATTGGTGCACGGACTCGAGGTGACATTAGCAGTGGTCGTAAAATTACTCAGGGTGCAGGCACTCGACCGAGCAACGATTTGGGCGAGACTATCGCCTGCCTGATCTGTTGTAAAAGTGATCTTGGCAACTGGATTCGCAGCCACTCCCAAGGGGAGTGGAGTTGGAGTGAGGTTCGCCACAGGAGGAGGATTCCTACTCACCATGGGTTGAGCTCCATAATCGAGATCCAGATTAGAAACTTCCATCTGAATCCCAAAGGGCACAGACAGAGTCTGGCCGTAAGATAAATTCGCACTTATGGTAAATCCTTTTATTTTGTGATTTGAAGCATCAGCTCCGACTACCGCCGAAACCAACCCGTATTTCCCCTGATTGGTCATGAGAAAATCGATAGGAGAGATACGTGGCTGATAAGGCCCTGTGGATCCGGCAGAAGGGGCAACGAGGGCGTGAATAAATGTCTTTAGATCACCCAGAGCCGGAGCATTTATTGGAAAAGTAAAAGGTGATTTCTGCTTTGAATTCTGAACGAGTACCGACGCATTACAACGCGAGTCCTTAACATAAAGGGTTACATTTCTAGCTCCGCTGTAACTTCCCGTCAGCTGGTAAGTGTCGTCTTTCCCTAAAAAAGGAACATAAATGGCATTAGAAGTAGCACTCCCGGTACTACAATCTTGAAACGGGCTATCTACTATTCCGACTCCGGTATAATCCCAAGCACAAAGGTAGTTGGTTCCTGTAGGTGGCTTAGGCAAGCCAGTAGCAGAGAAATCAAAAACATTGTTATCAGCTGTAATTGTATCGCCTGCATCATTTTTCAGCTTCGATGAAAGTGAAGCGCTCAATTGAACATTATCTTTAGCGATATCTAATGCTGCAAGGGTTTTCTCCTTCTGGGCGCCTCCACAAGTGATTCCTACTTGATAGGTTTTAAGTGGCGATCCCGAAGTCGAGTTTCCACGATAAAACTTGAGCAAATAGTCAGACGGCTCTGGTAATGTGCTCACTAAATTAGATCCAGAATGTAATGTGATTGATTTTGGCGTAGCCCCATCTGGCGTAGCCCCATCTGGCACCACCTGTTGAAATACGAGTGAAGATGTCTCTGTATTCGATATATTGCCTGTAAATTTCATCTGAAAATCATAAGTTTTACTTGAAACTAAATAAAGTCCAAATATTTTTTTTGAGTCAGAATAAACAGGCGACCCCAAAGGTTTACCAGCCGCATCTGTCTCATAGACCGTAAGGTTCATTCCTGGAGTAATGTTTTTTTGAATCGCAGATGGGTCTCCAGATGGAACACTGGCTGGGGGCTTGGGTCCTCCACCCCCTATTTGACTACATCCAGCCAGGGCATATAACCCGATTGAAATCCATGATATTTTCAATTGTTTAAGTAAAATCATATACATTTCCCCCTCTAAAAAAGACGGCAATTTAAAACCTAGAAGTAATCTTCCTTTAGATTATGTTTACATACTTGATTTTTTTTATCAAGTAAATTTACGTGAGCAGTACATGTTGCCGAAATGATTGAGTGAATGAGTCAGACGTAAGTTAATTAAAAAAGTTGGCTCATTTCAGATCCTTAATTAGGCTGTTGGTATCTAACTTCAACATTCCTAGGGGGATAAGAAATGAGCTAGAGTCGGACAATATTAAGTTGTGAGCAAAAATTCCAGAGAAGATTAGAGGTTGTTCGGGTAGCGATGAACCTATCACGATTTGATGGACACGAGAATACATGATAAAAGATGTCAATAAAGGTAGTTGCGAATGGGTACTGGAAGAATTTATACACTCGAATTTTAAAAACAGCAACGGCTTTTTTTTCTCAAGACCACCTGAAGAAAAATACAGTTTGATTTTAAAAATGCAAGAGGGCTTAAAAATTCTTCCAGTACCCATTCGCAACTACCTTTATTGACATCTTTTATCATGTATTCTC
>JANNCA010000006.1:0-20073 GCA_031386075.1 Oligoflexia bacterium | reverse complement strand
CGGAGCATGACGAGGGCGCCCTCTTTCAGTATGAGTTGATCTTGGATGGGCGAGTTCTTTTTGAATTTTTCAATTTCCGCTTCATTGCCTTTGTATTCGGTAGTGTAAGTTTGGCTTTTACTTTCAATGGCATCGAGGCGTTTGAGGTTGTATTGCTCTACTGCGTTTCGTCGAGAAAAAAGGCGCGTTCCCTGAAAGTCAGGTAAGGGCTGGATCATTCGTTGATTGAGGAAGGATTTGACCTGATCCGTGACTCTTCCTTCTCTGACGTGATTGAGGACTTCTAAAAAAAGCGGGTCTCGAGTTCGCATGATTTGAGTGAGAATGACCGGTTGAAATTGGCTCATTTCCCAAACTTCATTAAGAAATGCCCATTCTTTTTCGGTGGAGTAGGGGTTCACCGGCGGGAGTTGGGCAAAGTCCCCAACCGCAATGACTCGAAGCCCTCCCCAGGGGGTGCTGTTGCCTCTGACTTTGCGGGCAATCGATTCAGCTGTCTTGAGGATCTTGCCCGAGAGCATGGACACTTCGTCGATCACGACACCCTCAGTTTCCCTGAGTCGTTTAATAATTCGTTTATTTTTGAGGGCACGGTCGAGAGTGGCTTGGGCTCCCCCTTCGAGAATTCCAAGACCGAAAAAACTATGAAAAGTTCGGCCTCCCACGAGAATGGCCGCTGCCCCAGTGCTTGCTACGATCGGGAAAGACTTCTGATCCCGGTCTTTCAAGAACTGTTTCAACAAGTAACTTTTGCCTGACCCTGCCGAACCAGTCAGGAAGACATTGTCTCCTTTTTTTAGGACTTCAAGGCCTTGTTGCTGACACGGGTTGAGTTCCATGGAGCTCATGGGGTCACTTCGATGACATCCCCTCGACCTACTTGGTCCTGGATCGAAACGGGCCAGTGTGAAGCAGTGCCTGGTTCACAAATCAGCACTTTGGTTTCTCCTCTGGGCCCTCCTTGGCTGAGTGGATCGCTGACGACTCTTCTGTAGGAAGGGTCCACGAGAGGAGCTGGGTAGGCCGATGAGGCGAACCACAGGTAGGAGAATTTGACCCAATGGCGTTCTGAGCTCAGAGAGTGTGAAAATTCCTTGAACCATCGACCCGGGATCTGAAGGGGGACAGACATATGGCACCAGTCGCGACCATCTCCTAGTGGGCAAACGCCGGCATGGAGGCAGGGGCCCCAGATGTGCTCCTGCTTAGATTCTAAAAATTTATTTTCAAAGAAAAAATCACGAAGATGCGAGAGGTGCTGCGCTGTCTTTCGCGTGGCGGGCTCAAGGATGAGGACACCCCCTCCGCTGACTTGATTGAGTAGGCTCCTCCAGAAAGTGTGAGTGCTTTGCTGAATCGGGGAAGATTCATTTAAGACATGCCCCATGAGAACTAAAGACAAGTTTTCGGGAAGCTGTGCGGCCGCCTTCCACCACGGCATGACATGAGTGTGGACTTGAACTTTGCCGCGCAATTTTGGAAATTGGTTGGAGATTTGTTCGACCAAGATGAGGCCGTCCGCCATGATGGATGCTTGAGTGTCGAACCAGTGGAACTCAATTTGAGGGATTTCTTTTGTTTTTCCTTCCAGTTGCATTTCAAGAAGCGTAAGCAACAGGCTGAGCGACGCTGTCCCAGGTCCCACGCCGATATCGGCTACTTTGAGGACGCCTGATTTTTCAGCATGCTTCAATGCGGCTTCGATCGCAGCTGAGTGGCCTTGGAAAAGGGCCAAAAACTTAGCCGCCTGGAGTGGGAAAAAATAAAGAAGGTAGGCGGACCGGTACTTTGGGTGATTGAAATAGGCGGGCATTCCGCGAGGGCGTTCCTCGGTGAAAAGTGAAGAGAGTTCATCGATTCCCTTGAAGAAAAAGCGGGAATCTTCTTGAGAGAAGGGTTTGTCTTTCCAAGAGTCACGGGGGCTATATTTTTTCTTAACCAAAACTGGAATGCTTTCGTCAACTAACCAAAGCCAGGCGCGAGGAAATACTGTAAGTTTGCGGGGCATAGCCGGGCATGATATACTGAGTCGTATCAGGAGGTCAATGGATGGACCGCCCAAGTTTAGATAAATCCTTCAAAACTCTTTGGCAAGCTCGTTATCGGCGTTTGTGGTGTTTCCTTTGTCCTCTTTGCCGTGCCCCGCGCAGGATTCCATTCCGGTCTCAGCCGGGAGGGGGCCGCCATCTTTTTCAAGTTTTACTGACTTCTGCTATTTTTACTCTTTTCTTTTGGAGTCAGTTGAACTGGAGGGGGGTTGTTTGCTTCTTTCCTTTTTGGACTTTATTTGAATTTGCCTATCGATGGAGAATGAGGGCTATTCTGAGTTGTCCGCAGTGTGGCTTTGATCCCTATTTATTTCGGAGTGATATTCACCGAGCTCGGGGTGAGATAGAATCTCATTGGCGGAAAAAATTTAAAGAAAAGGGAGTCCCGTATCCTGAGCCTAGAGGCTCTAGGCCTAGGGATCCGGAAATTCGCTCTTGACATTTCTAGGGTTCAAAAGCTAATGGTTTCTCATGTCCGTTAATAAAGTTATTTTGATTGGCCGTTTAGGGCAAAACCCAGAAGTACGCTATACTCCTTCGGGTGCTGCTGTTGGAAATTTTAGTGTAGCTACCAATGAGACCTGGATGGATAAGTCCGGTCAAAAGCAGGAAAAAACCGAGTGGCATCGAGTTGTTGTTTGGGGTAAGACGGCTGAAAATTGCAGCCAGTATCTAACCAAGGGACGTCAAGTTTATATTGAAGGCCGACTCCAAACCCGTCAGTGGCAGGATAAAGATGGCCAAACGAAGTACACGACCGAAGTTCAGGGTCAAACGGTGCAGTTCTTAGGGGCTACCGCAGGCGCCTCTTCGGGCCCAGGTGAGCGGCCTCCTGTCGAGCGTTCTTCTCGTGATTCTATGGGCGGCTTTGATTCTGCGCAGAGTAGCAGTATGGCTGGCCAAGGCGGAATGTCACAGTCTGGATTTTCTTCAGCTGGATTTCCATCGGGTGCCTCTTCAACCCCATCGATGAATACGGAGTCGTCTTTTACTGAAGATGATATTCCATTTTAAATTGCAATCATTGAAAATCGTAAAGATTTTTTAGAGAAAGCAGCATTAACGTTTTGCATTCTCAAGACTCATTCATTAATTCTCTCTCATAAAGATTAGCCTCTTATGGTTATGTATGATTTCTTTGCGTGTGTATGTTTTGAAAACGCAAAGATTCATATGAGCTATGAGTGGCTTTCATCGAGAGGGCACGTAGCGAGGGTAAGCTTCTTCAAGGTAGTCAGGGTTAAGTAACCTAATGGGGAACGATTGCCTATCTTGACGTCAATCAACTGATCGAGCTTTTGAAGGGTTGCCAGCGTCAATCTTGTACGAGAAAAAATTTCCTTTCGTTTAGTCCGTTTTTTTTAGGAAGTTCAATATTTACTTTACCTCAGCTTACTTCGGATCTTGAATCCGGGAGTTTACTCGCAAGGAAGCAATATCTGCAAAAATTTCTAAAAAAAGAGGAGATGGGAAAAATTCTGAAACTCAACGGAAGATTTGACTAAAAAGAGGCGGCGAATACCTACTGTTCGCAGGTAAAAGAAGAACTTGAGGCGGCATAATGCGCCTGTGCTCAGTGTTTTTAGGTTATTCCTGAAATTTTGGCGCAAGGTTCAAGTGATATATTCCCTGAACTAGAGCGCTATTAGCAATAAAGAATAATGGATCAATGCTGGCCTCATTCATGCGAAAACGTGACGAGCGACGTCATAAAAACGCGTTTCTATTTTCGCCAATACTCACTTGAATCTTCGAAATCAAAAATTGTAATTGAATAAGACTCTTGATATTGAACCCAAAATATTAAATTTATTTTCGGAGTTTCTTTTGAAGTTGTTAATTGTTTTAGTTGTATTGCTGTCCCAACTATTGTCTTCTGCAGCCCACGCTGGGAATGCCATTCCAGTAACTCATCCCGATAATCCAAATTATAAGCGCTGGAAAAGAAAAGAAGATACCAGAATCGCAAAAGAAATTGAAAATGCTAGAGCCGCTAAAATAGAGGCTAAAAAATTAAAAGATAAAAATGACGCTAAGGACGAGGCGGATAGACTTGAGAGAGAACGGAAAAAATTCGAGAATGCTAGGATAGCAAGAGAAGAACAGATAGCTGAAGAAGCTCGTGCATCACTTGATCTCCAAGTAGTTGCCGCCCAGGCAGAGTTAGATGCCCAAACAGCATTAGATGCACAAATCGCTGCAACTCGGGCTGGCACGTATGCTCAAACGACTAGAAACATTGCCCAACTGGCAGTAGTTGAAAACCGATTTGAAAATAGACTCGAAGTAATCCAAGCCGGGCACGCACAGGACCTGAGAAGTCTTTATACTATAATTGGAGTTTTGTGTTTTCCAGGAGAAACTCCAATCAGCGTAAAAGACGATTTCGGTTACCATACAGCCCAAATCGAGTCCATAAAGGTGGGTGACTCTGTTGTAAGTTGTAACCTTGCATTAATGCCTCATTCTTGTGAAGTAAAACAAGTCCAGCATTTGTTTCAAAACACTGCCGACCATTTGATTAAGTTCAACTTCGGCGGAAAGACGCTAAAAACTACTGAGAATCACCCTTTTTATATAATGAGTCAGGGGTGGGTTCCTGTACGGAATTTAACCGAAGGAAATCTCCTTCAAAATATTTCCGGAAGTTCTGTAGCTATTGAAAAAATTGAACATGAATACGGAGAATTTCAGGTGTTTAATTTAGATGGAGAAGACCACCACAATGATTATGCATCCGACATATTGGTTCATAATTGTACTGCAGGTCTTGCCACTGGTATTTCTCGCTTTTTACCAAATATTTTTGACTACTTTAAAAATCAGAACTCAATTTAAATTGAGTTGTTAGGATTTACATGTTTTCTAAGTACAGAAGTTTTATTCGTAGTATTAGTTTAATTTTTTTATTTTTTATTGCTTTTGGCTCAGTGGCTTTTGGTGGGAAAAATCATTACCTCAGGTACGAGAAGAACGGTCGTACCTATTATCTAAAAAATGACGGACGTTGGAATCAACGAGGGGCTCCATTATTAAGGTATTGCGTCAGGAATGAGATACCTAGCGATGCCATGGTAGTTTGGTGTTTGGATCCCCAGACTTGGACTCATTACATGCAAGATGGAAATCAGTCTGAACCCACCTTTGGTCATTATAATGGATTTGACCGTCCTCTTCAGGCTCCCGTAGGCCCTACTCAAGCAGAACTAGCCAAACAAAAAGAAGACGAAGACAAAGCTCGAATTGAAGCAGCTCGACTGATTAAAGAGGTCAAAGATAGAGAAGACGCGAAGCGAGAACTCGATCGTCAAGTTGAATTAGTAAGTCGAACTCATTTAGCTCGTACTTTTCAATTGGAGCTTAACTTGACGGCAGCAAGGAGAACTACTGAAGTCAACCGAGAAGAAAATGTTAAGAGTAGAACTCTTTTGGACGAATATAACGCCACACAAGATGAGCTTTACAATGAAGAAAACACAAAAGTGAATCATTTTTTCAGGTTCCTCGTGCATCGGCACTATCTGCCAAGGAATCCCCTCAATGAGATTCGATTCAGTCGCAGGTACTCGCTTAAACGTCAAAGGGTCATCCTTTGCCACGAAGAGGTTATGAACGCCTTAACGGCTACCCAAGCTCACAGCCCGACGGTCGTCTACCCTTTTTTATCTATTGCCTTGCCCATACTGGAGCCAGGAGGGAAGAGATCAGGCTTCTCAAATGGGAGCACATCAATTTTGAGACTGGATACATGACCGAGGCATCAAGATGGGGTTGAGTTTGTCTGCGTTCCTCCAGACCCTCCCTCGAACGGCTGACTTTGTGTTCATGAGCCAATTCGGTTGGGTCTTGAGTAGGGAGCAGATTGACGACACCATTGCCGCAGTCCAGAAAAAGAATCCAGGTATGAAGCACTGGCGGTGCCATGACCTTCGGCATAGCTTTGCCTTTAACTTCTTGAAGAGAGGCGGTGATATGTATGCGCTAAAAGCCATCCTTGGCCATCAATCAATACGATTGACTATCGACCTGTATGGAAACTTCACTGCGGAACACGTGCAAAATGTCAGCCCTTACGAAAGCTAACGGAGCCTATCTTGACTGCTGTCATTTAGATCGTATTAGCTCTGCTGGATTATTAATTTTCAATAAATGATTGGCTGCCTCAGCTATTTGCTTCTTATACTTTTCAATGTTCCGTGTTGGATCATAGCTTTCATTTTTATACCGCTCAGGCAGATCCTCTATTTCGCTTGCAGCACCCACAAAAGAAAGCAAAAGCTCTGAAGGATGTTCAATTTCATTAGATACCTTCCACCAGATTTTACATGCCCCTTCATAGGGCGTTAAAGCGCCACTTTTGATAGCTTTTGCATAATAGTGCGCAACCACCAGCTGAGCGTCGAGCTTGGTAGGTTTAGCAATACCTAGCTCATGCAATACCTGTTCAAAAAGGGGGCCGACTACTGACATTACAGGTTCGATCTCACCAGCAAGAACCACTAGAGCCTCTGATTCAGTATCGTTCTCTAGTGCTTTGCACGCAAAGTCTACAAGGTCCTGGCCCGTACAAAAATTTAAGACATAAAATGAAACAAGTTCTTTAATATTTAAGTCGGGCATTACTTTTCTATTCATAGATTCGGTTCTCATAAGTCAGTGCTATGTTTCTTAAATTTAAAGTCCACTAATTTGCCCGTTTTGGGGTCACGCACATAATGCACAACTGAGTCTTTCCCTTCAGCAGACTTTATTTTGTACTCCCATTTCTCCATTCCCTTGAAGTTTGGGTCGTTCAAATTATCAATGATTTTTGTGGCTTCTGGAACACCTTCTTTGGAAGCATCTAAGACCATTTCGTCTTGAAGTGATTTAGGGACTCGACTGAACTTATCTACAGCTCCCTCCCCCGACGCCGCAGAATCGTACTACGGCTTATCTCCCTTTTAATTACCCACAAGTTTGACAATCATTTGTGAATAGTTTCATATGCTTGCATGACATCATGGGTAGACAGCGAATTATACCAAAGCCAGTTAATTTAAGGCCATAGCATTACCCTGTTGAAATTATTAACATTTTGTTTCATATAAAGAATCCTTAAGAGGACTACACCATGAAGGTAGTGCAACATGACTCGATCAAGAGTCTTAAGAAGGAAATGCGCCCCCTATGTCAGGATATGCGTAATCCGGTCGAACCGATCACTCAATCGCCTGTTTTTTAAATTCGAGTGTATAAATACTTCCAGTACCCATTCGCAACTACCTGTGTTGACATCTTTTATCATGTATTCTCGTGTCCATCAAATCGGGGTAGGTTCAATACGGCGGCACCGGTCTTGTGGTTCTCGGACCTAGTAAGTCAGCAATTATGGAGTTTTTGATCCCAGAAAAAGGCAAATATGCGTTTGTGGACCCGATTTGGGCTGACGAGAGTCTTGGCGCTAGGGGTATGATTGATGCAGAGGGTTAATTAGGGTTGTGTGACTTCTTTGAAAAGCTTGTCAGACATGAACTAGAAGTGTTAGTCGTGAAGTTAATAGCTTATTGATGCGATTCGCGACGGGAGAAATTCATGTGTAGCCAGTTGAGCCGAAGGTATTTAGAGTTCATGAGCCGGAGTTTATGTCGTTTGCTGCATCTAAACGTGACTTCTGCATAGACCTTTACGCATCTGTGCAAACACTGATTATCATCCCCACCTATAATGAAATCGAAAACCTAAAGCCATTGGTAGTGGCTATTTTGGGGGTGACGCCCCAGGACGTAGAAGTCCTTATCGTCGATGATGGCTCGCCAGATGGAACCGGCCAATTGGCTGACGAACTCGCAAGTCAAGATTCTCGGCTTCATGTGATTCATCGCGCGAAAAAGCTGGGCTTAGGAACCGCTTATGTGAGTGGTTTTAGGTGGGGTCTGCAAAAAGATTATCAGAATTTTGTTCAAATGGACGCTGATTTTTCGCATCATCCACAGTACCTCAAGGCAATGTTAGATCTTTTGGCTCAGTCGGATGTGGCGATTGGATCTCGATATGTGGTCGGCGGAGGGGTTGTCAATTGGGGACTCGGTCGAAAGGTTCTTAGTCGAGGGGGGAGTTTTTATTCCAGGATGATCTTGGGGGCATCGATTCGAGATTTTACGGGAGGGTTTAATGGATGGAGGCGGCCGGTCTTGGAAGCGATCGAACTCGATTCATTGAAGTCGGGTGGGTACTCTTTTCAGATTGAAATGAAGTACCGAGCCTTTCTAAACGGATTTGGGATCAGAGAATTTCCAATTATTTTTGAGGATCGTAAAGTGGGGAAATCGAAGATGAATCGACGGATTGTCTTCGAGGCTCTGAGAAGAGTGTGGGAATTTCGCTGGCGTTCCCGTTCGTTGCTCAAAAGAATCTCAAGAAATTGAGAGAATTTCAGATTGTCCCGGAGTAATCTTAGACTAAAGGGTAGATATGACTTTTCCAATCTTCAAAATCTGGCTTTTAGCTTTGACAGTCCTCTGTTACGGGCACTTGGCTTTGGCCATTCATTCTTCATCCACTGTAATTTTAGTCGATAAAAAAACAAATAATCTTTATGTCTCAGAATATGTAGAAGGTGTCTATCAAGTTCTTAAGACCTTTCACGCTACCTTAGGCCAGGTAAAGGGCGATAAGGAGGATGAGAGTGATTTGAAGACCCCTGAAGGAATTTATACGTTTACCTCTGTTCTGACACCCCCTCGACTTCAAAAAAAGTTTGGTGTTTTAGGTTTTAATTTAAATTTTCCAAATTCCTATGATCAACTAGCGGGGCGAAGAGGGTCTGGGATTATGCTTCATGCAACAGATACTCCAGATCGACTCAAAAAAAACTATGATAGTCTGGGATGTGTTGTCGTCAAAAATGAAGAAATAATGGAAATTAAGTCATCTATTCGTTTAGGATTAACTCCAATCTTGATTTTCTCGGATCTCACTCCTGAATATATGCAGCCCGGTAAGGATTCCCAGCTCAAATGTTTTTTTGATCATTGGATTCAAAGTTGGCAGAACAAGCAAGTAGATGCTTATATCTCTGGATATCATTCAGATTTTTCAGCAAGCGGGAAAAATAAAACAGCTTGGAAAGCCTATAAAATGGGATTAAACTCTCTCTACTCTTCCATCGAAATTAAACCCGAAAATGTCTTGCTTTATAGACACCCAAAGTACTCGATGGTGACTTTTACCCAAAACTATCGCTCACGACTGAAGTCCGGAAGTTGGGGGCATCGCTCTCGGGGTACTAAAATCCTTTATATTGCAGAAGAAGCCGGTCAACCTAAAATCATTGCTGAAACGTTTACCAATCTGATGTGGTAAACGCGGAAACCAGGAGGAGCTAAGGTGGAGAGGGTAGATGTCCTCATCATAGGTGCTGGGGTTATAGGGAGCAGTGTGGCCATGCATCTGGCACAACTCGGAATGACCAAAATTCGGGTGATTGATTTCGACTTAGAAGGTTCCTTGAGTAGCTCCGAGTTGAATGCTGGAGGAGTTCGGGCGACTTGGGTTCAACCCGTCAATATTGAAATGTCTAAAATGTCCATCGAGTACTTTGCTCAAAAGTCTAAGCATGTCGGCTATCGTGCCTGTGGTTATCTTTGGCTGTATACAAAAGAGCGCATGAATGCTGCATTGCAAGCCAGAGACCGACAAATTCAAAGCGGATGGCCCGTCGAAGTCTGGGATCGTTCAGAGCTTCAGCGTAAGGTGCCTTTTCTGGATAAAACGGAAGATATTGGTTGCTCACTTTTCGCACCTAGGGACGGCTTGATTAACCCTAATTTATTAAAAAATCATTTTCGATCCGAGGCTCGCGCATTGGGAGTCGTCTTCGACGACCGTACCTCGCTCCAAAAAGTTATTTATCCCGAACAGAGTGGACACTTGATACAGGCTGTGACCCATCGGTTTGAGTCGTCTCTATCTGATGAGACAAAACTCGATTTTGCAGCAGATCGGTTCAAGTGGGATGGCCAGGGTGGGCAAGTTGAATATCACGCAGACTGCATCATTAATTGTGCAGGACCTTGGGCAACTCGGGTTGCCAAAATACTCGGATACGAAAGTCCAGCCTACCCCATGAGGAGGCAGGTTTGCCTTTTTGACTGCAGGGGGCTTGATCTAACTCCATATGGAATGATTGTAGATACCTCGGGAGTCTATTTTCATCCTGAAGCAGATCATGTTTTGGCAGGTTTTGCAAATACGAGCGAACCGAGGGGTGTCAGCTATAGCTATGATGGAGAGAGTTTTTTGACGGAATCGATTTGGCCAGCTCTATTCGAGCGGTCAACTTATTTTGAAAAATTAAAACACCTGTCGGGATGGGCAGGACTTTATGACGTTTCTCCTGACGAATGTGCAATCATAGGGCAAGTGGACTATGGTGGGATTCAAGCAAAGCAAATGGTTTTTGAAGCCCATTCTTTTTCTGGTCATGGGGTGATGCACAGCTATAGTGCTGGATTAGCGCTTGCCGAAAAAATAGTCAAAGGACGTTATGAGTCTTTAGAGGATGTAAATGTTTTGGCAGGTTCCCGATTTGAAAAAGGGAAGTGGGTCCACGAAAGTCTGGTTATCTAGAGGAGAACTTTGATGCAGATGCGAGATTACGTCGCTCGATATGATAGTTTGGCTTCTGAGGATGCGTTATTTGATATTCCTTTGAGAAAAGAATACATTTTATCACGAATTGGGCGGGGCAAAAGAGTTCTCGATGTGGGCTGCTTAGGGGGCAAGGTTTCTCGACTGATCATGGAGCAGAACAATGAAGTCTGGGGAGTGGAGCTGAATCCTGCCGCGGCAGAGGTAGCTAGGCAGCGAGGAGTGAGGGTAACCGTTGCGAATATCGAAGAAGGGTTGCCTTTTGAGCCGAATACATTCGATGTCGTGAATGCAGCTGAAGTTGTTGAACAGCTTTATGATACTAAGCTTTTTTTTGAAGAGGCCAGTCGGGTTTTGAAAAAAGAAGGATTTCTCATTTTCACCACTCCGAATTTGAATAGTTTAGAAAATCGGATTCGGGTCGTTACGGGGGGATACTTGACTATGATTGGAGCCTATCCCGAGGATCATTTTGGTGATCATGTGAGGGTGTTTAACGTCTCTAAAATTAGGGAACTCTGTAAGCAAACTGGATTTAGGTTGGTCGATGTCTATGGAATTCCTAAGCTCGGGTCTTGGGGGAGGCTTCTCGATCAATCGGTAGGAGTCGTCGGTAAAATTCTTCCTAGTTTTTCGAAGCTTCTGATGGTGACTGCTAAAAAGTCACAGTAGATCTTGGGGTCTATATAAAGTACCATTGGAATAAAAGTGCAGCCTACAATGATTAAAAAGTTCTCCCCAAATTTTTCTTCTCAAGAAATTCCGGTTGAATTCCTCGTGATACATTATACTGCCTGCAATTTGGCGGATACTCTTTTGCTTTTTTGCAGCCCAGAGAAGAAAGTCTGTGCTCATTTTGTCATCGACTGGGACGGCTGCATTTACGACTTGGGAGATTTCTGGAGTGGTCCCATTCGACTCGGCGCACATGCGGGGAAGAGCTTCTTCGATTTGGATGGCCAAAAGTGGGAGGGTTTCAATTATTTTTCTATTGGTATTGAGATCGTGAATTTTAACGGGAATCTTTTTCCCTATCCTTTTGCCCAGTATGCTTCTCTGGTCGCCTTAACTCAGCATCTTGGATCTCGATTTCCTATTCTGAATAGTAATCCAAATCGTGTCGTTGGTCATGAACATATTGCAGGGTTTCGGGGCAAAGTAGATCCTGGTCAATGCTTTGATTGGCATCTGTTTTATTCTGGTGTTTATCCAGATCGAGTTTTAAGAGAGGAGTTTCCTCCAAGACCCGCAGTGTTGAATGCCAAGGCATGGGATGAATTTGAGCGCACCTTTGGCAAGGTCAATCAGAGCCAGATGAAACCAAGTGATTGGGCTCTTCTCAGTTCTCGTTTAGAAGCATTTGTTGGCAAAATGAAGGGGATAAAATGACTTCCAAAAACCTCAGTTCTTTAAGTCGTGTTCACGTTATTGGAGTGGGCGGTACCCTGATGGGCGCTTTCGCGGCTTATCTCAAGAGAAGAGGGCTTCAGGTGAGTGGAAGTGATCAGAATATTTATCCACCCATGAGTGAGGTTTTGAAGGAGGCGGGAGTTGAGCTCTTTCAAGGTTACCGCCCTGAGAATCTTGAGGCTTCTGGAGGGAAGCCAGATTTGGTGGTGATTGGAAATGTCATTACCTCGGTGAATTCTGAGGCCCGAGCTGCCATTGATCAGGGTTATTCTTATTCTTCTTTGCCAGAAGCGATGGAAAAACTTTTCTTGCAAGATACCAGAAACCTGGTGGTAGCCGGGACCCATGGTAAGACGACGACCTCGAGTTTGTTAAGTTACGTCCTTCGGGGGTGTCAACAAGATCCCAGCTATTTTATAGGGGGCGTTTGCCTTGATTTACCGTTTAGTTTTCAGATTTCAGATATTACATCTGGAAAATTATTCGTTCTGGAAGGCGATGAGTATGACACCGCTTTTTGGGATAAGGTTCCCAAGTTTAATCATTATCTTCCAAATGATGTTTTATTGACTTCGATCGAATATGATCATGCTGATATCTATCCAAATCTGGATGCCGTGGTCAAAGCGTTTGAGGGGCTGATTTCGCGTGTGCGGTCTGGGGGACGGATCGTTGCCTGTTTCGACTATTCAATTGTCAAACAGTTGGTAGCTCAGTCCCAAGTTCCCGTAATATCCTATGGGAGTACTGCTGCTACTCGTGCTCGTTTCACTCCTGGAAATGTGAGAATTCACTCCCAATTCACTCAGTTTGAAGTTCTCGATCAAGGAAAAGCAGTGGATGAAGTTTCTCTTCAGATTCCAGGAATGCATAATGTTTTGAATGCTCTTTCGGTTTGGATCGAATGCCACGAGCTAAAGCTGTCTCCCCAGGCCATTCGTTCAGCATTGAAGAGTTTTCGAGGGGTCAAGCGTCGGCAAGAAGAAAGGGGCGAGGTGGGGGGTGTACTAGTGATTGATGACTTTGCGCATCATCCGACAGCAGTCCGAGAGACTTTACGAGCGCTGAAAGCTAAGTATTCCAGCCGACGACTCATCACTGTCTTTGAGCCCAGAAGTGCGACGTCCCGACGAAAGATTTTTCAAAAGCAATATGCAGAGGCATTCCAAGAGGCAGAGGTTATTTTTATAGCTCGACCCTTCGACCAAACCAAAATTGCATTAGACGATCAGTTTTCAAGCGATATTTTAGTGAAGGACTTGTCTCGGGCGGGTAAGCAGGCATCTGTGATGTCGATTGGTGATCCAGGGATTGACGAAGTGATCCAATGTTCGAGAGCAGGCGATCTCATTGCCGTTCTTTCGAACGGTGGATTTGATGGTTTTATTTCCAAGTTGCTTGAAAGGTTATAAATTTCATGAAAAAACGCTTAATTTTTTATTTCTAAGCGCTCTTCAACGTTCACTGATTTTCCTTCTTGAATAGTTATTGAGACGATTTTTTCCATTCCCAGAACGTCATTGATCAGTCGAATGCTGTAATTTCCCGCAGGGAGTTTTTCGTTTTCAATTGGAGTCTTCTTTTTCCAAGGACTCCCATCAATGAGGATCGTGGCGTCGGCACTGGGAGTGGTGTGAATAGTAAGAAATCCAAATCGAGCAGGTTCGAGCTGAATTTCAGCCGGCCACTCATTGTGGCCACTCACTTGGCGAGAGTCTATAACAAAATCTCTTTTGAATGGTTTATATCCTGTTCGTTCAATAGAGAGTTCTAGGGGGGAATCTAGTGGAACAATAGTGACTGGATTATTGATGTCGACTGCTCTACCGCTCACAAGAATAGCTGGGGATCCGCCTCCAGGAGAAATATTGAGTCGTAGGTAAATAGATTTGTCAGGTAGGGCAGTTTTTCGCCAACTTCCGCCTGAGGTCAGTCCCGTGCTGGTGGCGAGAATGACAGAAATTTGTTTTTGTTCTCCTTTTTTTAGCGTGATGTCTTGTTGAAAATGACCGCTGGGGCCAGTAACCGTGATTCGTACGAGTGACCCCACTGGAATTCCATGGAGAGTCGCTGGAAGTGCGCTGGCTACGGTCTGTCCATTCACTGCAACTGTGACCCCTTTTGCAGATCCCATAAGCACCAGTCTGGCCTCGCTTCCGCCAATCCAACCACCCAAGAAGCTCGAAAAAAAAGGGACCCTTACCCCAAATTCTGGTCCAAATACCGATAAAATCAAAATAATGATAGCAATCATGACGATGGCTTTTCCGCCTCCAAAAGAAGGGGATGAATTCACGATTCTGCGTTGAGGGGCGGATGTGTTTGGAAAGTTTCTCGAGGTTCGGAATGGCGTGTTGTTGGGGGTATGTTTGGAGCGGTGATAATCGGGTGAATTTCTTTGCGAAGGGGGGGCGACATCCACTTCGACTTTTTCGTCGCTATCTCCTTGAGAAAAGTCCTGGGGACTGAAGACCTCTCGACTTCCGGTTGCTCTCGAACTGGGCTCTACGATAGTTGAATCTTCTTCCTTTGAGTGTGACTCAAAGGTTGAATCCATAGTAGGCAGGTCGTGGAGGTCCGAGGCTAAAAGTTGTTCTACCTTATCATTGAGCCTTTGGATTTTTTTTCGATCCTCTACAATTTCGTTTTTGAAAAGATCTTTTGCGTAATAGGCGAGGTCTGAAGGGTTGAATTCAGGAGAAAAGCTATAGAGAAACTTATGGAGTGCGCGCTGGAGTTCTTCTGCAGACTGGTATCGTTTCTCCCGTTGTTTCGCTAGAATTTTTAGGACGATAGAGTCGAGTTCTTTTGGTACCTTTGGATTAATGGTGGAGGGAGGTTTAACGTGTGTTTGGCAGCTCTCGATGAGTTTTAGGACGGCGAGTTCATTCTCGCCTGCGAATAATTTTTTCCCTGTCAACAATTCCCACAGTACCGCCCCTAAAGCAAAGAGGTCACTTCGGCCGTCCAAAACCTCTCCGCTGATTTGCTCAGGTGATAGATAGCTGGGCTTGCCTTTGATGACTCCCGCACGAGTCGACTCCATATTGGTCGTCGCTTTTGCAATTCCAAAATCGATTACCTTCACATTCCCTTCAAAGGAAATAAGGATGTTTTGAGGGCTGACATCTCTGTGAACGATGTTGAGTGGGGATCCAGAAATTTTATCTTTATAACTATGAGCATAATGAAGACCAGATGCACTTTGCTCAATGATGTAGGCAGCCAGTTCAACTGGAAAAGTCTGTTTGAGCTCATGAAAACGTGAGATAAATTGCCGAAGATTTTTACCGTCTACGAGTTCCATGGCGATGTAAGGCTGACCATGCTCCTCGCCAAAATCATAAAGCTGAACAATATTGGGATGGTTGAATCCCATGGTGACTTTAATTTCAGATCTGAACATTTGGAGAAATTCCCTGTTGGAACCGTATCCCGCAATCACCTTTTTGATGACTATGAGTCGACCCGCTCCATCCACGGCAGCCATCCGGGCTCGATAAATTTCTGCCATTCCCCCTTGAGCGAGATGATCAAGCAGAAAGTATCTGCCAAATTTTCTCAGGATATCTCCCATTCTCAGTTACCTTCTCTTGTCCGTATCGGTTGAATCACCAAAAAAGCTGAGTCATAGCTGGTTGGATAAAGGCAACTTTTGGGGTTAAGGCTCGTATTTATATCCGACACCATAAATTGAAATAATATGCTTGGTCAGCTGGGGTATTTTTTTTCTCAAAGCACGAATATGGACGTCGATCGTACGGTCGTTAGCTGATGGCGATTCATCTCTCCAGACCTCTTTGAGAATATCTTCTCGAGAAATGATTTGCCCTTCCTTGATTGCAAGGCATCGGAGAATGTCAAATTCAGTTAAGGTGAGTTGGGTTTTTTTACCACCGAAAGTGACCTCCCGATCGGCCTGATCAATTTTTAATTCACCTAGAATGATCGGTTGGGCTGTTTCTTCGGCATTTTTACGAAGGCGGATTTTGATTCTTGCTAAAAGTTCTTTGTAGTCAAAGGGTTTTGAAATGTAGTCGTCTGCACCTGCAGAGAGTCCATGGGTAATATCAGAGATACTGTTTTTAGCGGATAAAAAAATGATTGGGATTCTTTTTGTTTTTTCGTCTTTTTTGAGTAGGCTGCACGCATCGTATCCACTGAGAATGGGAAGCATGATGTCCAAAAGGATGATGTCTGGGGACTTATTGCGCGCAAAGTCAATGCCGATGACCCCATTTTCTGCGGCGATCACCTCAAATTCTTTGTTGAGCATTGCCTCGAGAAACCGCCGAGTATCCACATTATCTTCGATAACTAAGATTCTAGGTTTATCCATACTTTGTGAAAAAAGTATAACATAGTTGGGATAGCGAAAGGATTGAAAATAATTCGAGCATTTTATGCTGCTCTGCGAAAGTGAGCGGCTACAAATTCTTCCGTGATTTCTTTTTCTATCTCTCCCCAGGTCGGATGGGCCTTCATAAATATTTTCACAAGATGAGAGTCAAATTGACGCCCTGAAAATTGCTTGAGTTCCTTATAGGCGTTTTCATGACCTCGTCCTTTCCGATAAGGTCGCGTGGTAGTCATGGCGTCAAAGGTATCTGCGATGAGAATAATCCGAGCGCTGAGAGGTATTTTTTCGCCCTGGACTCCGTCTGGGTAACCCATCCCATCCATTCTCTCGTGGTGATGTCGAATGCCTGGGGTCAGATCTTGAAAGAATTTAAGGGTAGAAAGGGGTTCTAAAATTTCCACACTCTTTTCTGGATGTAGGCGCATGATTTCTTCTTCGGCCAATGTTAAAGGACCGGTTTTCAATAGGATTCTATCTGGAATTCCAATTTTTCCAAGATCATGGAAGATACTAGAATATTCTATAGTTTTTTGCTCATACTCATTCAAGCCGGCCGCCTTGGCTAGAAGGCCAGCATTTCTAGCAACTCTACGGCAGTGGCCATAAGTGTATGGATCTCTTTCTTTTAGAGTTTGCAGTAAAGCACTGGAGATGTAGTGAGCCCAGTCGGGAATATCAACCCAAGCCATCGAAGTCCCTCATTCTTTATCTTTCAGAAATACTCTTCGGTTTTTATGGGAGTGCCCTTAAGGGTAAATATTTCTCAGCTCCATTGCCATTTTTTCCATTGAACTGCCGATAGATAGCTTATGAAGACCTTAACCCACCTCTTCTTTTGTTTTGCGTTAGTACCCCTGGCTGAATTGAGTTTTGAGTCTAAAGGAGAAGCGAGAGAAGACATCATTCCAGGGTCCCGTTATACGTCAGCAGCAGGCGCAGCTATGGGGGATGCCTATCTGCCTATGGGAGATTCTGTTGCTGATGGATTATTTTACAATCCGGCAAATTTGGCAAGGATCCGTCGCACGGAAGTTGAGCTCCTCAACTTTACGGGATATTTGAATACCCCTTTTTTGACTACGGCGAGTTCTAATTTTTATCAGGCTACTAGCCTCAGTTCCTATGCATCCACCTTACAAAGGTCTCCGGGGCAGAACTCTGGATTGGGGGGGCAACTTTTGGTTTCGGGAGGATTTCCTGGTTTTGGTTTCGGAATTTTGGGGCTTTCTCAACTGGCTGGGATGGCAACTAGTACCGGGAAGATTACTTATCGGAGCCTTTATCAGATTGTTCCTTCTATCGGCTCTGGATTTCGACTTTTCGATGGTGTCTTGCGATTAGGATATAGTCTTCAGTGGGTGAATCAAGCCGTGGGTACCAAAACGGTCAATGTAACCAGTACGATCGGATATGATCAGGGGCTTGCTCAAGGCGCCGGGTTTTCACATAATTTCGGTATCGCAGTGACTGCGCCCATTCAAACGCTTCCGTCATTCAACGCAGTTTTGAGAAACGCTTTCAACACCTACTACGGACCGTCAATGATTTTTCCTTTGTCTAGCAGTCCGAATGGATTGCCTCCTACGGATCTTATGTCTCTAGATGCTTCTCTTAGTATTCAACCGAGACTAGGAAGAGGCGCAATCTTAACGGTGGTTCTTGAAGAGCGAGATATCATGAACAGTTCGGGAGATGCATTTTTAGGGCATTTTGCTTTGGGAATGGAAATTGATTTTAGAAATCGTTTCTTTTTACGTGGAGGGTGGGGTGGGGGTTATCCTTCGGCCGGGATCGGTTTGAGTCGGCCTGGAGCGGAGTTTTCGATTGCTTGGTATACTGAGGAGATCGGCACCGGATATTTGAGTCAGGGGGATACCCGCTTCGTGTTGCAGTACCAGCTGAGGATTCAATAGTGATACCTACCGTAACGATTTGTTCTGAAAATTTGATTCAAGAAAAAAAGTGGGTGAGTCAATTAAGTCTTGCTTTGAGGGAGTTTGGGGGGATTCAGGCTTCCTGTTATTGTGAAACATTAGAGTATGGTCAAACCTTATTGATAGATGCTTCGATGAAGCATCTTGAACAGTTTATTCAAAAAATAGATCGCCAGGGGAAAGTTATTTTTTTGATTGTAGAAGAGAGAAGTGGACTTCCGAGTTTATGGATTGAGGGTAAGGTAGATGATGTTTTGATCGTTCCCTTTAGAGCGTTAGAAGTATTCAGTAAGCTCAGACACTATGAACAGATTTTGATGTGGAATGAAGTTGCGAAGCTGAGTGAATCCATTACGGGTCTTTTTGGACAGCTGAGAGAGGATTTTCAGCTCACAGAAAGACTACAGAAACGAAGTCAGCCCAAGCGCTTTCCAAGGATCAAGGGGTTTCAAGTGGTGAGTCGATATTTTTCTGGAACAAAACCTGGGGGAGATTACTTTGATTTGGCAGAGACCCAGGACAAGTCTCACCTTTCTCTTATTTTGACTCATTCCACAAGCTATGGCCTGAGTAGCGCAGTTTTAACCGCACTCATGCGAGTTGCGATGAAATTGACTCTGGACCGCCTGGGAGCAAATGGAGCTGTCAGTGACATTGTCCGCCGTATTTATGAAGAGTTAGCCGTTGCATTGAATGAGAAGGATCAGCTTTCCATTTTCTATGGAGCGATTCATCGACGAGAAAGGGTTCTACGATTTCTCAATCACGGAGATGCCCTTGTCTATTATGCATACTCAGGTCAGGATTTTGTGCGTCTTCCCCGGCAAGGGAAAGTATTGACTCAAGCTTCTTTGTCATTGGGGTCCGAAGTTAAAATGAGTTTAGATGACAAAGGAAGGCTCGTCCTTTTATCTTTTGGTTTTGTGGAGGCGATTGGAAGTGAGGATAAAATTCATGAAATCCTTAACGAATTTAGAGAAAGAGAACCTGTTGATCTTCTTAATGAGCTTGCGTTTCGAACTAAATCTAATCTTAAGGGTGAAGATGATCTGCCAGCGCAGGACTGTACGGCCCTAGTTTTGGATGTGGATGAACAGTTGATTTGTCTGACGAAGCAAGAGTAAAAGTCGTGATTGCGGTGCATTTTTTAAAAAACGGGTTTACATTTTTAAACTATTTAAAAATGTAAAAAAGCCTTCCATGGCATAGGATTTTGTGAATGAACCGATTTTAGGCATTCCATTGCCTAACTTGAATATGAGTCTATTTTTTAGACTTTTTTTTCGTTTTTTTCTTGGTTACTGATTTCTTCGTTGCTTTCTTTTTAGTTGCCATGTGTTTTCCTTCTTTTATAGCATTGTGAACTACTTCGATCGGAATTGGAAGAACAACTTTTGGAATTTTCACTTGTTTGACTAACCCTAGGTTTTAAGTTACTTAGAAATTCTTTCGGCTCAGGCGATTTTTTTGGGGGTAAATCATTCAATCAATTCTAAGAAATCAGTTTTTTTAAAAAACAGTATTCTTCAAAAAACCAGATAAAATAGAGTGTTTTTAACTCATTTCAAATAGAAATCAATAGGGTCAAAAAATCCATGTACCGCACCAAACACGTTACCGGGGAATCTAACAATAATCTGAATCAACACTTTAATCGATTCAGAGAACTTACGATTGGTTCAGGTTGGAG
>JANNCA010000415.1:0-9056 GCA_031386075.1 Oligoflexia bacterium | reverse complement strand
CGGTCTGTTCAGTACTTTTAGGTCCCTGTAGAATCTAAGTAGGCTCCGAAGGAGAAGCCTAAACATGGACTTAATGATTTTAAAAAAGAAGATCGATGGTTATAGAGCCGGTAACGGCAGCATTAAAAACGTGTCGCCGGAGCTTTTATTGGAATTGCGACAGACATGGGAGAATTTTACCGGTAGTCAAGAACAATTTCGGGCAGAGCTAGGCATGAAAACAGGAACTCTGCGTAAGCTTCTAGTAGAGTCTAAGAAGCTCAATCATGTGTTGGGCAGTGCTGGGGCAATGGGGGTAGCTTTAGGTGAATCTGAGGGTGGTTCTAATGACTTGGGCCATGACGCGACTCAAGCTGAAGAAGAGGGTCAAGCGAGACACATGCTAGAGTTAGCATTTGATCATGGAGACAAGGTGATTCGTTTTCCCAATGTCGACACTCTAATAGACTTTTTAAGGAAGACAGCATGATTTTAAATACACGGCGAACTCAGATCATGATGTGTAAAAATCCGACGGATATGCGCCAAGGGTACGACGGCTTGCGTAAGCTCGCTAAAAAGCCCCCTATGTCAGGATAGATGTCGCTTCAACATGGATGTTTGTACTCTCGACATTTCTTACCACGTTTCTTCAGAAGAAATTTTTGTGAACCTCCCATAGCGAAGTGCCAGCGAAGGTAAAACGAGAAGGTTTAAAGCAGTAGAACTCAAAAGCCCTCCTAAAATCACAGTCGCCATGGGACCTTCAATTTCTCTGCCAGGCTCACCACTTCCTAGAGCAATAGGGAGCAACCCGAGGGCCGTCACACTTGCAGTCATTAAAATAGGAAGGAGTCTTTCCGCGGCACCTCGGATTGCGGTTTGGGTTCCCCAGCTTTCTTCTTCTTTATCGACCAGATGCTCATAATGAGAAATGAGCATGATAGAATTCCGCGTTGTAATGCCAAAAAGGGTAACAAATCCGACAAGAGATCCTAAAGAGAGCCACCCTCCCGTAAAGAAAACCGCAAGGACTCCACCCACTAAAGCAAAGGGAAGGTTGGATAAGACTAAAAGAAGATTTCTCCCGTTTTTAAAGACAGTCCAAAGCAGAAGAATAATTCCGCTCCCAGCCATGAGAGAGAAAACCCAAAGTTCTTTTTGAGCCTGAGACTGGGCTTCAGCAGCTCCACCGATGACCGGGTAAGTGCCTCCTGGAAAGGAGATCTCTTTTCCAATTCGTTTTCGTACTTCATTTGTAAATGATGCTAGGTCTCTACCCCCCACATTACAAGTCACAGCCTGCCTTCGGTGAGTGTTTTCATGGAGAATGACATATCTTCCTGTACCAGATTGAACGTCTGCCAGCTCTTTAAGAGGAAACCAAGCTCCATCGGGATTTCTGAGCATCAGTTCTGAAATTACTTCAGGATCTTTTTTCAAAGAATCATCTAAAAGGACCACGACATCAAAAACTCGGTTTCCTTCAAAGATTTGTGAGGAATAGGCTCCGTGATAGGCGCTCTGGATGGCATCTAACACCACTGTTGGCTGAAACCCGAGCTGAGTCAGCCTGTCCATTTTTAGTTTCACTGTAAACTGTGGGACTGAAGGCTGGGATTCCATTTGGACATCAGTGGCACCTTCGATTTTGGTTAAAAGTTGCATGATCTCCTTTGATTTTTGATCCAAAACATCGAGATCTTCTCCAAAGAGTTTAATAACGACCTGAGCGGTAGAGCCCGAAATAGTCTCTTCGATTCTTTCGGTTAAAAAGGATTTAATAGCGAAGTAAACACCAGGAAATTGAGAAAGAGCCTTTCTGATCTTGGATTGAACAGCCTCTGCCTCTTCTCCCGCTAGAGGCTTTAGATCGACATTAATTTCGCTGTAGTGAACTCCCCAAGTATCATCGGATTTTTCGGAGCGGCCCACTTGCTGAGATACAGATCTCACTTCACTTAATTTAAGAAGCTCTTGAGTCACTTGCTTTCCAAGTCTCATCGATTCTTGAAGCGAAGTTCCAGGAATCGCAGACATATGAATGATAAAATGTCCTTCTCGAAATTCAGGCAGGAATGCTCCTCCAAAAAAGGGGAAAGTAGCCAAAGCTCCTAAGCAAAGCAAGAAGACTGCAATTCCTACTTTTTTGGGTCGTACCAAAATCTGTGAAAGCTTCACTTGGTAAAAGTCTTTCAGTGCTTTGACCCATCGGGGTTCACATTGCTCTTTTTCTAGTGATTTCAGAAGAGTTGCTGATAAAGCAGGCGTCAGAGTCAACGCGACAAGCAAAGAAGCTAAAATGGAATAAATATAGGCGAATCCAAAAGGTGCAAAGAGCTTCCCTTGAATTCCACTTAAGCGGATCACCGGCAAGAAAACGAGAATGACAATAAATGTGGCATAAACCACCGCACTTCTCACCTCAAGGGAAGCTAAATAGACCACCTTCAGTCTTGAAATGCGGTGGGAACTCTTCTCATTTTCCTTCAGTCTTCGATGAATATTTTCCACATCAATGATCGCATCATCTACCACTTCCCCAATCGCAATGGCGAAACCCCCTAGAGTTAAGGTATTTAAAGAAATCCCTAAAAGGTCCAGGATCACAATGGCGATCAAAAGAGAAAGAGGAATGGCCGTCAGGGAGATCAAAGAAATTCTGATATTCCAGAGAAATAAGAATAAAACAGCACACACTAAAAGGCCGCCTATCAAAAGGGACACAGTGACATTGTGAATCGAAGTATTAATAAACTGAGCGGGTTTAAAAAGATCGGGTGATAGAAGAATACCTTGTGCCTTCAAGAGGGGTTCGAGTTCCTGAAATGCCTTCTCTAATCGCTCTGTTACTTCTAAAGTATTTGCCCCATACTGAGCGGAAATCAATAAACTGACTCCAGATTTTCCCTGGATCTGAGCATCTCCAAGTTTGGGTTGGGTTCCTTCAACTACATGACCTAAGTCCTTCAATCTCACAGTAATCCCTTGACTACGTCTGACCACAGCTTCCCCAAGTTTCGATACCGCTAAAGATTGACCTTCCGTCCGTAAGACAATGCGCTGCGTAGCCGTTTCAATGAAACCCGCCCCACGCACTCCTGTTGCTTTAGCAGCAGCGTCGGCAACCTCTTGAATGCTGATTCCATAAGACTTGAGACGCTCAGGTACAATTTGAATTTGGAGTTGGCGGACTTCGCCTCCATAAACTACAACTTTGGCTACACCTGGAACTCCCAGTAGTCTGGGCTTCATTTCGTAATCCGCAAAAGTCCTGAGATCACGCAAGGATTGGCTTTCAGAATTGAGCCCTGCTATCAAGACTAGGCTGGTTGAGGAAGTCAATGGGGCCATGATCGGTGCATGCACCGTCTGCGGTAGCATTCGAGCCGCCTCTATAAGGCGCTCGCTAACAAGTTGCCTCGCACGGAAAATATCTGCCTTGTCCTGAAAGATAGCAGTAATGACTGAAAGTCCTTGAATAGATTGAGAGCGAAGCGTTTCAAGACCCGCAGCCCCATTCACGGAAACTTCAATCGGTCTTGTTACCAGTTTCTCTACTTCTTCCGGCGAAAGACCCGGCGATTCCGTCTGAATTACAATTTGCGGAGGAGCAAACTCGGGAAACACATCCAGCTTTGAATGGCTCGCTATAAAGAGACCATAACCTACCATCAAACACGAAAGGGCAATGACCACACCCCGATTTCGGATGGAAAAGCGAACGACATGATCTAACATGATGTGACACCAGGATTCCCTCTCATGACCCATTCCCCTCTTCACCGATTTGAATCTGAGACTTCAGCTCTTCCGATAAAAGCGTTTCAGCGCCTACTGAAACAATTTTCCCCATAAATGAGCTTCTTGAAGAGATCAACCACCCTTGAGAAGTGGGCTTCACAAGCTGAATTTCTTTTAGAATAAATTCATTCGGAGCTGATTCGATGTAAACGAATATCTTTCCCTCATACCGCAAGATAGATGATCTGGAAATGAGAGTGAATTTTCCATGACCCATTCCTTCTTCGGTCTGGATTCCAGCCAGCGAACGAGTATGTTGATCAAAAACGATTTTTAATTCACCTTGATCCGTCCGCTTGAGTCGTGGAGGAACTTGAATGGGTTTTTCTCTTTCTCGCTCCATCTTGAGTTCCTTTCTCCCTTCTAAAAACGCCCAAATCAGAAGTCCTCCTAGGCAGAGTATTACGATCAAAGCTATCAGCTTCTTGAAAATCGTCTTAAGATAAGGATGGTAGTTGTGGTTTTTCATGGAAGAGCGCCTCCAAGAAATTCCTCTAGCTGAGCTAAGTCTGAAAGAAAATCAGTGAGAAGAGTTTCATACTCGATTTGAGAATTCACATAGGAATTGGCTGATCCTGTGAGCGTAGGGAAGTCAATCTTTCCGTACCCATAGTTAGCCAACGCCACTTGAAAGGATCGTTTGTATATCGGAATCAAGTTCGAGCGGTAATTCTCGAGTTTTTCCTGAAGTGCTTCGATAGAACTCACTAGAGTTTCGAATGAATCAGTAAGATGTCTTTTTTGAGTCTCTGTATCTGCTTCTTGGCCAATGAGATCTTGATTCGCACCTTTGATCCCTTCTTTTTCATTCCACCAAAACCAGGTAGGAATGGTCAGTTGAACCCCACCTGAAAAACCACTCAAACTGTTGGTTCCAGCCGAGAATTTGAAATCAGGTAAGGCACTTCGTTCAGCAAGAATGACCCGGCTCTGAAAGGCATCCGATTTTCTTTTTACTGCCTTGATAGATGGATTCCTTTCCAAAAGGAATTGCCGGAGCTTGGGTCGCTCCAGTTTTAGAGGCAGAGGTTGGATAGGAGGGGCCTGGACTTGAAAATGCTGGTCTGGAGATTGCCCCATAAGAATATTGAGTTTCGCCCGTGATATTTTCTCTGCGGAATGAAAATCAGCCTTTTCATTATCGACACTTCGGATTGCTGCTTGTGCTGTGAGAAACTCCACCTCGGTGGTTGTATTTTTGACAAAACGTCGCTTTGCTACTAGCGAAATCTTTTCAAACGAGGAACGTCTCAATTCATTGAGTTCAAGTTTTCTTTGAATCAGCCAAAGTTGGTAGAATGCGACCTTTACGGAACGTGCAATCTCCTGATCCTTTCCTTCAAGGCTAAAGCCTATGCTTTGACTTTCTAATTCCCATCCTCTTGCCTCAGCAGATGCTTTCCCTGGAAAACCTAGAGTCTGGCTCAGTTGATACGTTCGAAGGTTGGAATTCTCGGGTCCCGGAGGCGCACCTAGGTCTCCAAAACCTATGCTGAAAGTAGTAGATACAGGGGCAAAGGATCTGCGCTTTTTTGCTAAAAGGGATTCTTGCTGCGCCATGAGTGTCACTCTCTCTGGACTCTGACTCTTCGCTTTTCCAATCGCTTGAGAAAGGCTGAGAGGGACATTCTCCGCCCAGGTGGAAGTTGGAAAAGAGAACGCAAAAAGTAAAAATGGTCCTAAAGTAGAAGTCAAAACTATGAAAATCAGTCGAATCACAATGACTATATGCATTATATTTCATCTGGAAAAAGTTCCACTTTTCCCCCTTCGTTTCCAGCTTATGGTATCTACGATGACACTCTCATGACGGGAAATTAACAATCTTGTCATATTATAGGATTTGGCCAGAGGAAACGCACTTCTCTCAGGAAACCAGCTTTTTACTGTACAATCTCCCTATATCAAGTAAATTTTGCTTAAATATGGATAACCTTGAACCTGTCGTGGATAGAAGTGAAGACTTGGGTCAGCTCACCGAAAACATTATTTCAAATATTTCCAGCCATGACGAAAAGCGATTTCACCACATACTAAAATTAATTTTACAGTATTTTTCATTTGATACTGGAACTCTTCATGTATTCAATCAGGATGATCAGCATCTTTACTTAGTTGCAGCAAGCGAGGGAATTCCCGAGCATATATTTGAAAAAATTCAGAGAATTCCATTGGGAAAAGGAATTGCCGGGACGGCTGCTGCCACTCAAAAGCCTGTATCGATTTGTAATCTTCAAACGGAATCAAATATCTTTGTACCCCCTAAAGCAAAAGAAATGGGCATTCAAGGATCACTTTGTATCCCTCTCCTTAAGAACGATAAAGTGATGGGGACATTAGGCGTAGCGTGGAAAGGGAATCGAGATTCAACAAAATTAGAACAAACCCATTTATTATCGATAGGACACTTACTCGCAAAGAGTCTTTAGAGGTTTGTTTGTGCTATCCTTCTCAGGGATGACGCTATTCTCCCCAATGGCACAAGACATAATAGGAGAGCACCCATTGCGGCCAAAGCTGATCCAGCTAGAAAAGCGATCTTCGAACCATACCACTGCCAAAGTAACCCTGTAATGAGGCTTGCGGGTAAAGCCGCTAGACCCATCGTAGCATAGAAGTAACCAAAAGCAGTTCCTCTCATTTCTGCTGAACTGAGATCCGTAATCAGTGCTTTTTCAACTCCCTCGGTCATTCCAAGATAGATTCCATAAACAAAAAACAGGACGGCTAAGTGGGTTACGCTAGAAGCATAAGCAAAACCCAAGAGTTGCATCGCAAAAATGATCCAACCCAAAGCTAAAATTCCGCGTCGGCGGTGGTCTCGGCCATTCCTTCCATCAGACCTATAAGCCCCGTCTTGACTCCTAAAACATTGGCTAGGAAAAGAGGAACGGTTCGAATCGCTATTTCACTGGCCATATCATTGAGCGCACTCACGACTCCCAAAGCCAGAACATTTTTGGGAAGGGAACGCCACTTTTTTGAGTCTTTAGAAGAGGAATCATGCATTAGCTTTTATTCTCATTGGAAGAGTTCTCCATTTGTCAGTCGCCATTCTACTCTTAAGGAGATGACACTCTCGTGACGGGAAATTAACGAATTTGTCATTCAATTAAATCAGGACAAACTGAGTTCAGTAGTTTGATTTAATTCCTGGGTGCCTTCGTGAGAATGAGGAAACACCAGAGTAACGGCCGTACCTCTCCCTAAATCACTTGTGATTTTAATTGATCCACCATGGAGAGCTGCAATGCTTTTTACAATTGATAAACCCAACCCTAGATTGCCTGTGTCAGAAGATCTAGCACGATCCACGCGGTAAAATCGATCAAAGACATAAGGGAGATGGTTTGACGGTATCCCACAGCCCGTATCAGCTACTTCGATTTCTACAGTCGATCCAGAGGTACGCGCACTGATAGCAATTCTACCTCCTGATGCCGTGTAGCGAAGTGCATTGGATAGCAAATTTCCTACCGCTCGTTGAAGAAGATGACGATCTAAATTAAGGGTAAGATCCGAATCAGAAATTACTTCCAGAGTAACTTGAGAGACACTAGCCGGTGATTCATAAAATTCACAAAGATGATTCAACTCACGTTGAATCATCAAAGGTTCACGCTTAATTTGCGTTTGAGGGTTTTCAGCTCGGGCCAAAAAAAGAAGATTCCCAATCATGCGAGACAATCGACCATATTCCTCAAGAGATGAACTGATGACTTCACGGTATTCCTCAGTGGATCTAGCTTTACCTAAAGCCACTTCAGCCTCGACTTGAAGAGTATTGATGGGAGTCCTGAGTTCGTGGGCAATATCAGATGAGAATTGAGATAAACGAACAAAAGCATCTTGAAGACGATCTAACATTTCATTAAAAGTAACACCAAGCATCGATAGCTCAGAAGGCAAACCCATGATCTCAATACGCTGATGCAAAGTAGTGGATTTAATCTGTTTTGCGGTCTGGGCGATATCTTCCAGCGGCTTCATGCCACGACGCGCAATCCAATAGCCTAGCAAAGTGCAAATCAAAAGAGCCAATGCGAGAATAATCCCTACATAAGTGCGATAGCTTGAAAGAAGGACTTCTTCACTGGATCGATCCATCGCGACTTGAATAACCCGGTTCTCACGACGCCCACCACCTGTTTCGATGGAGAGCGAAAGAGCTTGAAACATTTTCCCAGTTTTGGAGCTAATTTTCCAACTTCTTCCCATTTCACGATCCAGTGAGGGAGAAGGAAAAGCGTTTATCGATAGCTCGTCTGCCATCCCAGGCGTTTCAAATAGGACATTTTCTTTGTTGCTCAAAATACGGACAAAAGTCCGATTAGAATTTCTGGATATGAAGTCCAGTCCGATCTCCTCTTTGAGCTGGGTTTCATCCTTGGAGTTAAATTGAAGCAAGACACGAAGAAGATGAGCTTTGTCTCTGACCAGTCGATCATCTTCATGGTCTAGATGAACAGCTAAAGCAAAATATAAAAGGCCAGTCGCTATTAGAATCAGCACAAATGCCGAGGAGGCATACCAGAGGGTCAAGCGTGTTGCCAATGACCACTGCTGATATGAATTGCTCATCATCTGGTTCGATTTAGGATCGATCCTCAAAGACATAGCCTGCTCCTCGCACAGTGTGGATCAATTTTCTTTCAAAAGGTTCATCCACTTTGGACCGAAGGCGCCCAATGTGAACATCTACCACATTGGTATCGCACTCAAAATTCATATCCCAAACTTGTTCAGCAATGAGAGTTCTTGACAGGACTTCTCCTTCTCTACGCATCAGAAGAGATAAAAGAAGAAACTCTTTTGGAGTTAGATCGAGGAGTTTTCCTGCCCTCAATGCTTTATGTCGTGTCAGATCCATTTGAAGATCCGCAATTTGAAATTTCTCAGGTTGTTTATTTGGGCTCCTTCGAAGGATCGTCCTCACCCGAGCTAAAAGCTCTGCAAATGAAAAAGGTTTGACGAGATAATCATCGGCTCCTAACTCCAGACCTTTGACTCGATCTTGGGTATCATCACACGCGGAGAGAAAAAGGATGGGGGTCTTAATTCCTAAACGGTGTAGCTCTGAAATCACAGACCATCCATCTCGGCCCGGAAGCATGACGTCCAAAATAAGAAGATTATAAGTTTCGGATTTTGCGAGATGAAGCCCATCTTCGCCATCCAAAGCGAGATCAACAATGAAACCATTCTCCTCCAGTCCTTTTTTTAGATGAATGGCCGTTTTCTTTTCATCTTCAACAATCAATATCTTCATGACA